>JAKSBK010000493.1 GCA_022361155.1 Pseudomonadota bacterium | reverse complement strand
GAGAGCAGCACCGAGCCCGGCAGCCTGGTCTCTTTGCCGCAGTACGTCGCTCGTATGCGCGAGGGGCAGAAGAGCATCTACTACGCCATGGGTGTCTCGCCTTCGATGTTGGCAAACAGTCCTCATCTCGAAGTCCTCAAGAAGCGTGGCTACGAGGTGCTGTTCATGACCGACGGGATCGACCAGTGGGCTCTGGAGGGGCTGACCGAGTTCGATGGCAAACCGCTGGCTAACGCCATGGATGCCGAGCTGGAGCTTTCGAACGAATCAGACAGGGCCGCGAGCACCCCTGAGCAGACGAACGAGGCCGGGGAAATCCAGCCGCTCCTCGACCGCTTCAGCAAGGTCTTGGAGGGTAAGGTCAGCGAGGTGCGCGTCTCCAAGCGCTTGACCGATTCCCCTGTTTGCCTTGTCATACCCAAGGGCGGGCTGCCCTCGCATATCGAGCGCGCCCTGCGATCGATGAAACACGAGCTGCCCGAATCCAAGCGCATTCTCGAGGTCAACCCCGATCATGAGCTGATCCAAAGCCTCAAGGCCAAGCTCGAACGCGATCCGACCGCCCCGAAGCTCACGGAATGGATCGAGCTGCTGCACGCCCAGGCGTTGCTGAGCGAAGGCAGCCCGCTCGAGGATCCGGCGCGCTTTGCGGCGCGCTTGACCGGCCTGCTGCAGCGTGCGGCAGCTTCGGAGCTCGCCTGAGCCCGTCGTCCCACGAGGCTTGCGGCAGTTTCCCTTCGAGGCCTGGCGGGCGCTAATCGTGTGATCCTGAGGCGGTCATGAGATGAAGCGCAGCTCGGCCGATGTTGTGGTGGTTGGCGGCGGGATCGCCGGGCTCTCTGTCGCGCGCGCGCTGTCTGCCCGGGCGGGGCTCAGCGTGTGCTTGCTGGAACAGGAGCGGCTCCTGGCAAGCCACAGCTCAGGACGCAACGCGGCCATTTTCCGTCCTTTGGAGCCGAACGCCACGACCGCGGCGCTGTGCCTTAGAAGCCTCGAGCTGCTTGCCGCTCTGGAGCACGACGCGAAGCGAGGGCTGCTGCGCAGGAGCGGGCTGCTTTTGGTGAGCTCCGAGGAGTCCAAGATCCTCGATCTGGCGCGGCACGGGGCTCGCGTGGGAGTAGGAGTCGAGCTGCTGTCGGGCTCGTCCCTGTTCGAAGCTGCGCCCTTTTTGCAGGGAGGGCAGGCCCATCACGCCGCCTGGGTGCCGGGTGGGGGTGTGTTGGACATCGACGGGCTGAACACGGCACTGGCTCGCGTCGCCGCCGCCCGAGGCTGCAGGCTGCGCACCGGCTGCAAAGCGCGACGCATCGTGCTCGACTGCGGTCGCATCGCTGGTGTGCTGCTCGACGACGGGCAGACGCTCGCGACCGGTCAGGTCGTGCTTGCTGCCGGCGCTTGGAACGCGGTGCTCGCAGGCACCTGCGGCGCCTCGCTCCCCCTCACGCCCCTGTGCCGGCATCTCGTGCAGCTGTCGGACGGCGGCCAACTCGCCAGCTCGGGCACAGCAGCACGGGCCACGGTCTGGCGCCTCGAGCGCGAGGTCTATCTTAGGCCCGAGTCGAGCGGCGTGCTTGCCAGTCCGTGCGACGAGGCTCCGAGCAGCGCCGGCGTTCCCACAGTCAAGCCGGCCGCGCTCGAGCAGCTTGCCGAGCGCCTGCAGCTGCTGGCCCCCCGGTTCGGCCGCCTCTCGGTCCGCTCGAGCTGGGCTTGTCTGCGCACGTTTGCGCGCGATCGCGAACTGGTCCTGGGTCCTGACCCCAGGGTCGGGGGCCTGTTCTGGCTGGCCGGGCTGGGAGGGCGCGGGATGGCCGTCGGCTTGGCCGCAGGAGAAATACTGGCCGGCCAGATCGTAGACGGCGCCGACCACCCCCTCGCAGGAGTAGTTCGGCCCGCTCGCCTATTGGACTTCCACGGCGGAACGAGCTAAAAACGGGCGCACCCGCCAGGAGAGAGGCCACGCTCCGTGCCTGGCCGTGTGCCTGGCCGTGTGCCTGGCCGTGTGCACAGCCGGGGCCTGGCCGTGTGCACAGTGCCCCGCCCCGCTTCGTTGTTACGACGTGTTCTTACGATGAGTTCCGCATCTGCCGAAAGGGCCAAGGTGACCGCGCCAGGCAAGACACGCAGCGGCAAGGAGCTCATTCGTGCGAGCACAGCGTTTGCTTCGGAAAACCGAGCGCTGAGCTGGTGGTATCTGGCGAGCACCCTCGCGATCTTCGCTGGACTGCTCGCCGTTGCAGCGATGGCGCCCTTTTGGCCGCTGCGCTTTGCGGCGGGGGTCGTCGAGGGCCTGGTGTTCGTACGGCTCTTCATTCTCTACCACGACTTCCTGCACGGGGCGATTCTCAAAGGCTCGCCACTAGCCAAGGCCGTGATGTACGGCTACGGCGCAGTGTCGCTCAATCCGCCTCGGGTCTGGCGCGAGACCCACAACTACCATCACGCCAACACCGCGAAGATCGTCGGGTCGCACGTCGGGTCCTATGCCATGGTCACGCCGGATCTATGGCGTCGCATGAGCAAGCGCGAGCGTCTGCTCTATCGCCTGCAGCGCCATCCTCTGACCATGCTGTTCGGTTACGCGAGCATCTTCATCTATGGGATGTGCCTGTCTTCGCTGATTCGGAATCCTCGCCGCAACTGGAGCTCCGCACTTGCGTTGCTCGTTCACGTGAGCTTGCTTTTCGCGGTGATCGCGTTCGCAGGCATCGACGTCTTCTTTTTTGCCATGTTCTTGCCGCAATTCGTGGCCAGCGCGCTGGGCGCCTACCTGTTTTACGCCCAGCACAACTTCCCTGGAATCCACATCCAGCCTCGCGAGCACTGGAGCTACACCAGGGCCGCACTCGAGTCATCGAGCTACATGAAGCTTGGGCCGATCATGAACTGGTTCACGGGCAACATCGGCTATCACCATGTGCACCATCTCAATCCGCGGATTCCGTTCTACCGTTTGCCCGAGGCCATGGCCGCCATCCCGGAGCTGCAGACACCCCGCATGACCAGGCTGCGCCTCAAGGACATTCGCGCCTGCTTCTCGCTCAAGCTTTGGGACCCTGCCAAGCAGTGCATGGTCGGCTATCCAGCCGACTGATCGGTCGAAAGGCCAAAAACTACATCAACCGACACGCTGGCGCTACGATAGGACAGTGCGTTGGAGACCGACGACTTCGATGCCAGCGGCTGTTCGGGCTCTCGTTGGGCTGCGCTCGCAGGACCTCGGGGTGTGCTCGAGGATGTTCGCGTATTTCTTCTTGGTGATCGCCAGTTTCTGGATCCTGAAGCCGCTCAAGAAGGGGCTGTTCGTTGCCTACTACGATGAGCGCTCGCTCGAGTTGTTGGGCTACTCGTTGGGCGTGGCCCAGGCTGAGCTCGTGTGCAAGGTCGGCAACGTCGGCGTGGCGCTGTTGGCCACACTGAGCTTCGCGGCCCTGTCTCGGCGCTGCGGTCGCGATCGACTCACGCTGATCTTCGCGAGCTTCTTCGTACTGTGCTTCGCCAGCTACGCGAACGCGTTGGTGCGGCCGTCGCCCGCGCTGATCTGGTCGTTCTATCTGCTCGGGGATCTCTACGGCACGCTCATGGTGGCCACCTTCTTCGTCTTCTTGAGCGACCTGATGACACCCGGCATGGCCAAGCGCACCTACGGCTTTGTCGGCCTGGGTGGCGTCTTGGGCGGGATTTTCGGAAGCGTGGTGCTGCGGATGTGGATAGACGCGCTCTCGCTCTCGCACTGGTTATGGGTGTGCTGCGCGACCACGGCCGCCATTGCCGCGATCGCACGCAGCACCGCCGTGGCCGAACCCGTTCGCTCCTGCAGCGAGGACGCAGACGCCGGTTCGCGCGTTCGTGGCGCCGCGGGTGAGCCGGTGGATGCCATCGAGGCGCGTGCGGCCACCGAGACGCCTGCGGGTTCCTCGCTGCTCGAGGGCGGCTTCATGGTCGCGCGCTCGCCCTACCTGCGTGCCATCGTGGGCATCGTGGCCTTGTACGAAATGGTCTCGACCATCATGGACTTCCAGTTCACCTCGACGCTCTCGCACTACCTGAGCGGCCAGGCCGAGATCCACAAGCAGCTGGCGACCGTATATACGCTTACCAACAGCCTGTCGGCTTTCGTGCAGCTGTTTCTGACAGGTTACGTGTTGAGACGCTACGGCGTTGCCGTGGCGCTTTCGGTGCTGTGTTTTTCCACGCTGACAGGCTCGAGCGCATTCGCGGCCATGCCCGTGTTGTGGGTTGGCAGCCTCTTGAACACGGCCGACAACGCGTTCAGCTACTCGATCCACCAGAGTGCCAAGGAATCCCTGTACGTTGCAACGACACGGGACGAGAAATACAAAGCCAAGGCCTTCATCGACATCTTTGGACAACGTGTTGCCAAGGCGATCGCCGTCGTTGTGAGTCTCGGGCTGACCATCCACGTCACGGAGTTCTCCAGCGTGCGCTGGCTGTCGTTGCTCAGCGTGGGCCTATCGCTCGCGCTGCTGATGCTGGCGCGCTACGCGGGCCGCTGCTTCGACGGGCTCGCAGCCGGTCGCGACTCCGTCCTGGGCGCACGCGCCTGCCTTGGTTCCTGAGGATGCGGGGCAACCAACACTAACCCTCGCGTCGAAACGGACCGTGCGCGGCCAGGACCCGCATCTCTCCCTGCACCGCTCGCGTCTCGCAGGGCAGGTAGTCCCTGACGGCGCCTGCCAGCTTGGGGTTTCGGATCCAGTGGGCGCTATGGACGGGCGCAGGCATCAGTCCGCGCCGCAGCTTGTGGGTGCCTTGCGCTCCGGCCTCGAAGGCGTCCATGCCGAGCTCGATCGCGCGCTCGATCAAACGGTAGTAGCACAGCTCGAAGTGCAGGCCGTCGTAGTGCGCACGACAGCCCCAATAGCGTCCGTAGATGCGCCTGCCTTTTTCGAAGTTCAGCGTGGCGGCTACTACCTGCCGCTCGCGCGAGGCGAAAACCGCGAGCACGCGCTTAGCATGGGTCTTGCGAATCTCCTGAAAGAAGCGCTGGTTGAGGTAGGGGTACGAGCCCTTGCGACGGCACGTGGAGCGATAGAACTCGAAAAGGGCGCCCCACTGAGCTTGGTCAAGCTCGGGCCCCGGCACAACCTGCACGTCAAGACCGGCCTCGTGCACGCGCCGGCGTTCGCGTCGCAGCTGTTTGCGCGCTTGGGCCCGCAAGCTCGCGAGGAATTGATCGAACGTGCGGTAGCCGCGGTTTAGCCACTGAAACTGGCACGAGGTGCGCGGCATGAGCTCCCCGTGCCGCTTGACAAGCGCTTGCTCCTGCTCGCTGAGGAACATGAGGTGAAGGGACGACACATCCAGCTGTTGCGCGAGCTCGCGTGCCGCACGAAGCAGGGCCAGCCTCACCTCGTCCGGATCCTGATCGGCGGAAAAAAGGAGCCGTCGCCCGGTGGCCGGTGTGAAAGGCACCATGGCCACGAGCTTGGGATAGTACGGGATGCCGGCCTGCAGCGCCGCCTCCGCCCAGGTCCAATCGAAGATGTACTCACCGTAGGAATGCGACTTCAGGTACAGGGGCATGGCCCCCACGAGGCGCTGGCCCAGCCAGAGCGTCACGTGACACGGCTGCCAGCCGCTATCGCCCCCCACGCAGTCGGTAACCTCGAGCGACCTCAGGAACGCGTGCTCCACGAAAGGATCGTCTTGCCCTACGAGCGCGTTCCAGGCCTCGGGCTCCACCGTGCTCAAGTCATCTAGGATATCGACCCGCATGCGTCTGGTCCGAGTCAGAGTCAGCCTTCCCGGAGTGTAGCCCCAAACCAGAAGCGAGTTTTGGTGACCAATGTGGGTTGGGGTGAGATGACCCAGTTGGGCTGCGAAGGGCGACCCGGGGGGCGGGCCTATTTGACTCAACCCGGGCAGCCACCGCCAGGGCTGGCCACCGTTGGTTCGATACAGGCGACGGCACGGCCGGACGCGAGTTGGTCCGGCAGCTTCTACGGAGTTTTTGATGCGACACCAAGATCGATCGATGTCGGTTCTGTTTTGGGATCAGGATGTGCGCTGTGTCGAGACGCGTTTTCACGGCGCTGTGTTTGCGGACCAGATCCGGCAGACACTGAACGACGGGCTGCAACTGATGGTCAGCAAGTCCGGGCACAGCTGGCTGGTGGACATGCGCGGCTGTGGCGTTCTCGACACCCGTGTGTTTTCCTGGGTGCGGGACGTGTGGCAGCCTCGCGCGGCCCTGGCGGGCCTCGCTCGAATAGCCCTGGTCGTGCCCACGAGCGATCCCGCTTACGTCGATCTGCCGTTTCCTGGCAGGCCCATGGAGGTCGCCTGCGTCTTGTTCGGCGATCGCCGGCAGGCTGTGCGCTGGCTGCGCTCGGCCGTGCATTAGGACCTCCTGTGGCGAGGTACTAACGCGCATCGGTCACCAGCCTCCGGCCCGATCGGCCGATCCGCCCGCGCAAGCAGCCGCGTCCTCGTTTCCAGAGCATCCTCCGGGATCGCAGTAGCGCAGGCGACGAGAACTCCGATAGTGTCAACTATGCCTCCGGTCCATCAACTGCGGATCGGCCGCTATCGCAGACGCCTTGACCGATCGGATTCGAAGTTGGTGATCGATGCGGGCTAATCCGGCAGCAACTGCTTGAGCTGCCAGGTGTACTTGTGCAGCAGGTCGCCCGATCGTACCAGGGCGTCGTGCACGCGTCCGAACAGCAGCGAGGCTGCCACGAGCTGCAGCACGGTCCACAGGGCAAGGAAGGCCACGGTTAGCTCGGGCGGAAACGCGTGCAAGCGTGGCAGAATGACCAGGGCGCCGTCGCGAAACGCGTAGGCAGCTGGAAGGGCTTGCGACAACTGCAGGCCCAGGGGAACCAGCAAGCTCAGGACGCCGGCCGCCACGACGAGCAAGCGCGTGCGTTTGCCCGTGCCCGCACCCAGCGTGTGCGCCATGGTGCTCAGGGTCGCGATCCCCGGAAGCAAAAACAACGGTCCGAACATGGCGCTCAGCCAGGCCAGCGCCACGCTGCTGGTCGCGGCGCTCGCGAGCGTGCCGTGGTGTTCCGCCAGCATGCCTCGACGGGTGGCCAACGGCGTGAAAACCGCGATCAGCGTCAACGCAACCAGCGCCGCATAACCCGGCCAGCTCTGCACCCCCAACCCGAGCACGGCGGCGGCGGCGAGCGCGAGACACGCGCCGTAGTAGCGCCGCGTCTGGCCGACCAGCTCCTGCATCCCGCGGCTTCCCTTGCCGCCAGGAGGCGCATCCGGGCTCGGAAGCTGCTCCGGGGGGTGCTCGAGCAGGCGTTCCAGTATGCCGCGGGCTGCACGGTTGTTGGGCTCGATCGCGAGCGCGCGTCCGACCTCCTTGAGCGCGCGAACGCGCTCGGTCAGTGCGTTGACTCCCTGCGACAACGCGTACTTCGCCGCCACCTCCGCCGCCTCCGTGTGAGCGTTCGCGATGTCGCGGCGCCACTCGCCGTCGCGCTCCCCGTCGAGGTAGCGCTCGATGGCGTTATGCAGCTCGCGCGCGCTCGACAGACGTCGAGCGGGGTCGAGATGCGTCGCCTTGACGCACAAGGCGTCCAGCTCTGCGGGGATCTCCCGCTGGGGCGCTCCTGAGGAGGGGCGGGCGTCGGCGCTTCCGGTGATGGTGGAGATCATCACCGCGGACACGGAGGCTCGACTGTGCAGCGGTTGAAGCGCCAGCATTTCGTAGAGGATCGCACCGAGAGAATAGACGTCGGCGCGAGCATCCATGGTGGTGGTTTCGCCGCGGGCCTGCTCTGGAGACATGTAGCCAGGTGTGCCCATGACAGCACCGTCTACCGTGCGCGTTCCCGGCTCGACCGACACACCGTCCCTGCGCGCCATGACCGGTTCGGGCACGCCCTGCGCCTTCGCCAGACCCCAATCGAGCACGTACACCTCACCGTGATCACCCAGCATGATGTTGGCGGGCTTGAGGTCGCGGTGCAGCACGCCGCGGGCATGTGCGAACTCGACCGCCAGGCAGGCGGAGGCAAACGCCCTGAGCAGCTTGCGGCGCGGATACTTGTCGATGGTCGTGCGGTCGTTGTCCAAGTAGCCGTTGACGATCTCTTCCACCGTGCGACCGCGAATCCGCTTCATCGTGAAGGAGACGGAGCCGTCCGCCTCCTGTCCCAAGTCGTAAACCGGCACGATCGACGGGTGCTCGAGCTGGCCCTGAATCCGCGCCTCGCGTACGAAACGCGCTACGGCATCGGGTTGCTCGCGGTAGCGTTTTCGCAGAATCTTCATCGCGACCTTGCGGCCGATCTGATGGTCGTCGCACAGGTGGATCTTGCCCATGCCGCCTTCACCGAGCAGCGCGCCTATGCGGTAGCGCGGAACAGCAACCTGCGGTCCCATGGCTGGCCGAGGGCGTGCGCCGGTCACATCGTCCGAGGTCTCGCTCTGCTCGGGGAGCCCTCCGGAAGCCTTGGAGGTCGCGACACGTGCAGCCACCGATGGACTGCTGCCACTTGCGGGAGCCCCTGCCGGGGCCGGGTCGAGCTTTGGGTCCGTTACGGCGTCGTCCATGTCCCTCGATTTCCACATGCTGGTTTCCATGTCGCTCAGGAAATGTCGTCGCTTCCCCCACAAGCCCGCCAGCGCGTTATCGAGGTTCTGGACCGGGCTCCGGCCATGATGAAGAGGTGAGGCCAAGCCGTCCATTTTCTGGCGTGACCCACGGGGCCGCCATTCACGACACGCTCGTCGAGCCGTTTGACCACCGGGTGCGTCCCAGCGCGTTCTCAATCGGGCTTGTTCTGCTGTCGTCTGGCTTGGCCTCGGCGCAGCACCCCGAGGACGACCAAAGCCAGCAGATCATCTACCGCTACATCAACAAGCAAGGCCGCCCCGTTTTCACCAACGGCCTGCAACAGGTGCCGTTCGCGCACCGCGGCCGAGCCGAGGCCATGGACCTGTCGCGTGCGTTCGTCGCGCCAATGCTGCGCCGGGCGATCGAGCAATCCGTGCAGGAGCAAGAACAGGCCCTGGCCAGCGCCGATCTCTGTGTGCGCGCTCGCGGCGTCGAGAGCAAACCTTGGTGGGTCACGCTGCATGAAGACCATGGCCATCTGCTCGCCATCGGGGGCGTGATGGTGCTCTTGTTGCTTGCGACACCGTTCGTCCTCAGGGTCATGGACGTTCCCACGTGGGCGCGTCCTGTGACGGGCAGCCTTCAGATCCTGGCTGTGGTCGGGCTGCTGACCCACGGTGTGGTATCTGCCCGCAAGTCCTACGCGCGCTTGGCCTTCTTGTCGGAGCCGTGCGCTCAGCTGACCGCGCACAGGCCACCCGCCAGCCAGTCGGGCGCGCTCTTCGATCGCCTCAGCGTCATCAATCATGTGCGAGCTACCATGGCGGCCTTCCAGGCCGAACGGGCGCTGCAGCACGGTCGCGCGCTCGATAGTCATTAGCGGCTCTTGCTCTTTGTCGTCGCTCGTGCTCACGTCTCCATAGGGAGCCTGCAGTGGTTGCGCTCGGGGTCATCGGCCTGGTTTCGGTCGGCGTGGTCGTTTCAGCCGCCGCGTTCTGGCTCAGCTTCCTGTGGCACCGGACGCATTCGTTGCTTCCCGTCGAAGACGGCCGCGTCGCGCTGATCAATCACCACTGCGGCTTGTGGCTGGAGCAGCCCCGAGCGCCTCGAGGCCGGGTCGGCGTTCGGCGCCGCCCCTATCCGTTCGCGCGCTTTGCAGCTTACTCGGACCTGCTGGTGTTTCGCTGCGAGCAGATTCGCATTTGCCTGCGTTTCTCCGACGTCACCGAGCTCACACCCATGAGCCGGCCACCCTTTCGCCGAGGCTTGCGAATCGGCCACCAGCGTGAAGACCTGGCTCAGATCGTCGTGTGGTCACGCCACTGGTCCACGCTGCAGGGAATCGTCGAGCAGCGAGGAAACCGGTGCCAGGAAGCAGCACCGGTTTCCTAGGGCGCGCCCGGCTACGCGGGTCGCGCCGAGAGCAGTGGGTCTCCAGCAGCCTCTTGCCCATTCTCCAGGCGGCGCCTGCTGCGCCGCCCTGCTCGCGTAAGCGAGCACTCGACCCGCAACGAAGTTCCGGGTCAAGCGGCCTGGCTTTGATCGGCGGACGCCTTTGCTGGCGGGGCGGCGGCACCCGTATCGTTGATCACGCGCCCGCTTGGCTTGAGGAAGCGAACCGTGGCCGAGCACGCAAAAGCAGACCGTCCCGAGGCCTCGCTTGCCGAGGATTCGTCTACGCGCACTTCAACCCAGGTCTCGTGGTCGCGCTCGCCCTCGCACAAGCCCAACAGCAGACGCTCTCCTGGCCGGTAGCGGCCCCGGCTGCGGAAGGTCAGCCCCCCGGGCAGGAGCCTCTGGAGGATCCCTACGTGGCGCACGCCTTCGTTCTCGCCCACGATGCACAGCGGCAGGCCTTGCACCGGGTTTCTTTGGACCTGCCACTCACCTGATTCGTGGCGCTCGCCCTCGGCCCTTGCTGTCGTGGCGCCCGCACCGCCCGGCAGTGCCTTCAGACGAAGCGGCGGCCTGGCCATCCGCGGTCGAGCTGGCCGTTCGTCGCGACGGGCGGCCCGCCAGCGGCGGTACAGGGATTCGACGGCCTCGGAAAGCGGGAGCTGCCTTCCCGCAGAGTCCAGAAACGAGACTTGGCCGAATCGAACAAGCCTGGCTTTGGTCGTGCTGTTCAACCCCAGGAAAGCATCGGGGCCGAGTGCCGTGAGCTTGTTTTGCTGATGGAGCCGCACGCGCTGTACGTTTCTCATGGGTACCTCCTACCCTGACAACTACAACGACCACTCCGCTCAGCTAGTACGGTTGTGCTATCGCCCGCTGAAGGCCCAACCCGCGGCCCTGCCTGTCCTGTCACCGCTGCTTGCCCCGCCGGCCCACCACAGCCCTTGCCCGACCCGATGTCGGGACCCGAATCCCAGAGCCGTATGCCCCGGGGCGCGCAACTGCCCGGGGCTACCCCACGGCTTGAGGTTCGAACCCGACCGTCCGAATCACCGCCTCTGACTCGGTCTCCCTCGGCCCCCGCCTCCGAATCGAAGCGCCCCCTCTAGGGAGTGACTACTACAGGGCAGTTGATCTGGGCGAGGTGGCGCGTTTCAGGTGGCCGGGACCAACGTGGGACGGCAGGTTTGGACGCTGCGTGGTCGTGGCCGACCACGACCACGATGTACGACGTCCACGGTCCGGGTGTGGTCAGGGACGCCGCAGCCAGACCACTCGGTCCTCGGCCCTACTTCTGCACCATCAGGTAGCCGCTCGGCGCGCGTCGGAGCCGCTTGGTGCTCATGGGGAAGGGGGTGGCCACTCGCAGCACCGCGGGGCCGGGAAGCTCCCCGGCGAGCATTGGAAGGGCATGCGGCTTGACAGCCTGCGCCGGCAGCCGCTGTGCCGGTACGCGCTGCTGAATCCGGACCAGCAGGGTGCGATTTGCCAGTGAGCGCCCCAGCGCGGCGCCCTCGAGCGCTTCGGCAATGCAGCGATCACGGTGGGTTGCCCGGCGCGCCTTGAGCGTGCCCCCGCGGTGTCGCAACGAAGCAGCGGGGTGGTAGCCAGCCAGCGTCGCCTCCCGTACACGACCCGAACCGTTGGTACGCAGCTTCAGGGCCAGGTGCTCTCCGGCGAGCGCGCACCACGAGACGCTGTCCCGGATGCCTTTGAGGGGCGTTCCTCGCAGCGCAAGCGCGCTGTGCGCGCGGGCGATCGGGGGCATGCGCAAGTGGGCAACCAGTTTGCGGCTACCGTACTTGGGGCCGAGCATGACGCCAGCGAGGCTCTCGGCGACGCAGCGTTCGCGGTGCTTGATGCGCGTGGCACGCAGGACGCCGCGATGGCTGCCGGGCTGGCCAATGCGAAAGCCGAGCAACCCGGCCTGCACCACACGGCCGGAGGCATTGGTCGTCAACCGTACCGACAACCGTTCACCTGGCCGGG
Organism: Pseudomonadota bacterium; assembly: GCA_022361155.1. Classification (NCBI taxonomy): domain Bacteria; kingdom Pseudomonadati; phylum Pseudomonadota; species Pseudomonadota bacterium. The sequence goes on along the minus strand of JAKSBK010000493.1, from coordinate 12,798 downwards.
TGCACCAGGCTACGCTTTGGTGCACTCCGCTCAAGGCGGGCCCGCGCAGTTTGTGGGGGATGTCCGCGCGGGCGGAACCGAGCCCTGCCAGGCTCAGGATCGAAACGATTACCGGTGTGAGTTTAGCCATGGACCTACCTCGCGCTCAGGCAAAGACCTACCTCGCGCTTAGGCAATCCACGTGCCCAAATCCTGGACATGCCGGCGAGGGGCCGAGGGTCGTGCAGATCTTGCGCCGAGCCGACACGAAACCCCCAAAAACACAGTGTTTAAGCGGCGCCTGCTACGTTGTCCCACATGAGTTCCAGTACACCCTGCGGTGGCGCCTGCGCACATGGTGTGGGTCAGCGCACAAAAATGCGCAATTCGCGAGTGCGCCGCGCGCGCCGGATCTGCGAAAAAAGCCCCAATTCTTGCCCAAAAACGGGCAATTTTTCGCGCATGCAGGGCCTCGCTCGCTACGGGGTGCTCACCCACTTTCCGCTGGTAGGTACGCCAAAAGCCGCTAGCGCGCCGCCGAGGTCGAAGATGGCGATCCTGACCCCGTGTCAGGTCCAGCCCGGCGCCGGTCCCGCTACTCGTCGGCGGTGGTTGCGGTCACCGAGGCGCTGACCTGGACCGATACTCGTACTGAAGCGGAAACGTTGCCAACCGCGGTTGCCAGGTCCGTCAGGGCATTCGTGAGGCAGGCAAAGGCTGCTGGTACCGTCGTCTTGATGCTGTCGGCCAGGCCTTGTGCCGCGGTCTGCAGGTCCATGCCCGCTTGCTGCAGGCCTTGCAGCTTGGCGACACCGGACAAAAACTGGGGCCAGTTGCGCTGCAGGGTGCTCACCAGGTTGGCGACCTTGCTGGTGTTCATCAGGTTGACACCGCTGGCACGCACGCTTGCGTTGGGCTTGGTGCAGACCGCTTGCGCACGCAGCTCCGCGTTGCAGGCGGCCTTGCATTGGCCGTCGGCCACGATCATGGGCTCGCCCGAGCACTGGGGTGCCATGAACTCCGCCGAGCAGCTGCCCTCGCACGTGCCCGTGCACATGCCGTTCACGGTGGATACGCAGTTGCCCATGCACATGGGAGACACGCACTCGCCGCTGCAGGAGCCGTTGCAGGTGCCCGTGCACTGGCCGATGCAGTTGCCGCTGGCGTCCATCACGCTGCAGGTCCCGGCACAGCTGCCGTTGCATTCTCCCGTGCATTCGCCGTTACATAAGCCTCTGCATTCTCCCGCGCACACTACGCTGCCCTCCATATGGCACTTTCCCATACAGGACGCGTTGCACATGCCTCGCACCTGACCAGGCTGGCATTGCACCATGCCGGTTGCCATGAATTGCGCATCGCACATGGCCACGCAGTTTGCCGTGGCCCCAGCATCCAGGTAGCACTGCGCCGGCTCGACCGTGAGGATCAACGAGGGGGGGCCCGCCAGCTCGGTCTGGGCGATCATGTCTATGGCGGTGGCGAGCGCGCCGCAGCTCGCCTCTACCGGCTGTTGGTTTCCGGTTGGAGGCATCACCGGTTGGTTCAGGTCCGTCGCCATGGCGACGCAGGCGGTATTGAGCTCCTGCGCGACCTGCTCGCTTTGGGTCTTGAAGTTGGCGGCGGCGCCGAGAAAGGCCATGGTCTTTTGCGCCGTGGCGTCGCTTCCCAGCCCACCGCAGGACAAAGGCCCCAGCGGATTGACGGCGCCGTCACCGCCGCAGCCCGGCAAACCGGCCAGGCCGGCCAGGCCGGCCATCACCCCTATCAAGCCGAGTATTCCACGTGTCGTTACAGCATCGCTATCGCCAAGCATCGTCTGACTGAGCATCGTTTCACCAAAACCGCCTGTCACCAACCACCCGTCACCGAAACCGCCCTTGGTAGAGCATCCCTACCCAGCGCAGCCACCGTGAACCTCTCGGCGCTCACGCTCGCCCCCGCTCGCTGTGCAGGGCACCATTGTGCCTCGGGATCCGCGTACTTACCAGTCCACAAATGTACGAATGGCCTCACGGTTCGACTAACCGCAGTTTAACCGCAGTGTTCGACCAACCGCAGTGTTCGACCAACCGCAGTGTTCGACCAACCGCAGTGTTCGACAAGAGGCGGGCTAGTGGACCGGTGGGACGCAGACCCCGTTGGAGGCGCAAACGAGCGGTGAGCAGCACTGGCTGTCGTGCGTGCACGGGGCGCAGGCGCCGTTGATGCAGGCCTGGTTGCCGCAATCCCAGCAGCCTCTGCACCCGGGCGGGGGCGCCGGGCACGGCTGACCGGCAGTCAGGATAGCCTGGTCGTAGTGAATGCGCAGCTCCTGGGTGAACGTGATCCGGCGCACGAACAGAGCGCCGTACACATCCAGCCTGTCCGTAAGGATCAGCTCGGCGTGGGGTGCGTAGAAGTTGCCGGCCACCGTCGCCGTACCGGTCAGCGTGATCGCGTCGTAGCCGCCCACGTACAAGCGAACCTTGGCCGGTGTGAGCTGCGATCCAAGAAAGAGCCTGCTCGTGCTCTGCACGGTGCCAGCCACGAAAACGTCCACCTCGGCGCCGGGATCCAGCTGCAGCGACAGCTCGTCGGTCATGCGCAGATCGCCTCCCACGAACAGGGCAACACGACCCTGGGCCCGGATCGCCAATCTTCCGGTGCCATCGACGCCGTTCAGGTAGTAGCGGCCGCACGGCAGATTTAGCACCCGTTCGCCCGAGAAGCGGGCGAAGGCCGCAGGGTCGAGGTTGATCGACGCGTTGTCGTTGACGCCCCGGTGTGCCCTCACGAAACCGGCGATGTCGACGAGCAGCTGCGGCGCGCAGGCGCAGGGAGGAAAGACCACGGTCGGGGCTCGCACCACGCCTCCGGCAAAGGCGGGGCTCGAGACATCGAGCGAGAGGTTCGGGGCGATGGCCACGAATCCCGAGACGCGCATCCGATCGCCACGAACGCTCCCGGCGAACACGGCGTTGCGGCCGACGCTTACGTTGGCGGATGCATCGAAGGGACCCGCCACATAGAGGTCGCCCGCGACGGTTTGCGTATCGGTTACGCTAGACCTGCCGCTGCCGCCTATCCACAGCGAGCCACCGATAGTCGTTCCGTAGGTCGCGGTGTAGCTGCCGTTGGTGCCTACGCTTCCGCCCGGTCCGCCGGGTACGTAGGGACCAAGGTTGCTGTTGAAGGCGTCAACGACAAGCCGGTCGGCGGCATCGTGGTCCTCGCAGGTGCACAGCGCCCAACGGAAGGTCGTCTGGGCAATGGCGCCACCGCACACCGGGACCTGGCCGGCCGGCGTATCGGTGATCAGGATCGGCGGCCCGTGGCCAGCACAGAACTGCCCCTGGGTGGGCGGCGGCCCGCCCGGGGGAAGGGACACACCAGCGGTCCCGCCCGGGAAACCGCCTCCCCAGCCAGCCAAACCGCCGGGCCCTCCGGACGAGCCCCCCGGTGTCCCGGAAAACCCTCCCGCGGTACCGGACCATCCTGCCCGGCCTCCAGAAAAACCGCCGAACGTGCCCGACAGACCGCCGGGCCAGCCCGAGAAGCCTCCGGGTTGACCGGAAGAGCCGCCGGATCCGGAGAAGAAGCCCCCGGGCTGACCGGAAAAGCCGCCCGGCCAACCGGAAAAGCCGCCGGGCCAGCCAGGAAAACCCGTGCTGGACCGACCAGAAGCCCCTCCCAAGGTACCGGACCAGCCACCCCAGGGTGGGGCGCTGGCGACGACTGGGCCAGGGGGATCGGTGTAGCCCTGCCAGCGCAGATTGTCCGAGCTGCAGCCAAGGGCGAGCCCGGCGATGATCGTCGTTCCGGCTGCCCAACGGGCCCTTGACGGAAACGCTTCGGCGTCGTTCGATTGCGGCAGCTGAGACCCGTCACGGCGACGATACATGCTTCACTCCTCAGCTTTCCACGAGGACGACTGCCTCGGCCCAAGGCCGAGCCCACGCGGCCACGCTCCGCATGGGGCAGCGATCTTGCGAGCTCGTGCACGTGCGGGCGCTGCGCCCCCCGCCAACGCGCGCGCGACTGTCACAAGAATACACTATACTTTAAGCACGCCAGCGACACCCAGTCAACCAGGGCACACGCGTGCATGGGGCGCTGCAGCCGGGGGTCGGAGACGCCTCAGAAAAGCTCGCTCGTAATGCCGTCGAGCCATAGCCACCGCTGCGCGGGAACGCGCAGATGGCCCTCCACGAGCTCGAGGTCTCCACGCTTGCCGAGCCTGCGCAGAGCTCGCTCGCGACCGAGCAGCGGGTCGACTCCCAATCGGGCGCGCAGGGTGTCGATATGGACACCATGGCTGGTCCGCAGCCCTAGCATCCATGCCTCGCGGATGAGCTCGGGGCATCCCAGCCGCTCCTCGAAGACCTCCAATTGCGACAGCCGCGAGCAACGCATGTAGCGCGTCGGATCCGGCTGGTTTCGATAACGGCGGGCAGCTGCAGCGCCGTGGCCGAGACAGCCAACGGCCGCGGCGCCGAGCCCCAGGTACGAACCACCTCGCCAGTAGTGTTCGTTGTGCCGGGCGTGCTGCCCCGCTCGCGCATAGTTGGAAACCTCGTAGTGGGCGAGGCCTGCCTGCTCTAGCAGGCGTTCGGTGGCCCGGAACGTGTCCACCACGGCCCGCTCGGGGGCAAGCGGCAGGCGCCCCTGGCGCTGCAGCGCTCCAAAGCGTGTGCTTGGTTCGACGGTGAGGGCATAGCACGACACGTGGCCGACACCGCAAGCGAGCACGCGCTCGAGCTGCGCACAGAATGAGGCGGGGGTCTGTTCAGGCAGCCCGAACATCATGTCCGCGCTCACGCGCGGTAGCTCGAGGACCGCTGCGTCGAGCGCGTGCAGCGCCCCCGCGCTGTCGTGAAGTCGGCCCAGGAACCTGAGCTCGTCGTCGTCGAGGGACTGAACCCCGATGGACAGGCGGTTGACCCCCACCTCGCGCAGCGCGGCTGCTGCACGGCGGCCGAGCGACGTGGGATTGCACTCCACGCTGACTTCAAGGCATGGCACATGCTCCTCGAAGGCCGCCCTGATGCCGCGCAGCACGCGGCCCAGCTGCGCCGGTGCCCATAGCGAGGGCGTTCCACCTCCGAAGAACACCGAGCTCAAGCGTCGCCCGGGCAGCGCGCCGGCGCGCCAGTCGAGCTCGCGGAGCACAGCATCCGCGTAGTGGTGGCCGGGGGGTTGTCCGCGCGCCAGCGACTGCGAGGCAAAGTCGCAGTACGGGCATTTTTGGACACACCAGGGGAAGTGCACATAGACTGAGGTATCCATCGCCGCCGCGACACCATAGCCGGTTTCCCTGGCCAGATCCGAGCTAGCTCTAGCCTCTTGACCGCCGACCGAAGTGACTTAAGGTGAGCGCGAGCTTGGGGGCGCGCTGCGCCGACGAGCCCCAGCACCTGTATGCAAAAGCGCGACTACTACGACGTGCTCGGCGTGGCCAAAGGCGCCTCCGACCCCGAGATCAAGAAGGCCTATCGCAAAAAGGCGCTTGAGCTTCATCCCGATCGCAACCCTGGGGACGCGGGCGCAGAGGAGCGCTTCAAGGAGGCATCGGAGGCCTTCCAAGTGCTCAGCGATGCCAACAGGCGTGCGATCTACGATCGGTACGGCCACCAGGGCCTGGAGCGGGCGGGTCAGACGGGCTTCAGCAACGTCGAGGACATCTTCAGCCAGTTCGCGGACATCTTCGGCGGCTTTGGCGGGCAATTCAACGACATCTTCGGACACGGTTTTCGCGCCGACGGGCCCATTGCAGGCGACGACCTCAGCGTCACCACCCAGCTAGACCTCGCGGAGGCGGTCTTTGGCGTCAAGCGTGATATTCCTCTCACGCATCCGAAGCCGTGCGAAGACTGTCGGGGGACCGGCGCCAAGGACGGCACCGCGCTTCGCAGCTGCCATCTATGCGGGGGCTCCGGGCAGGTCGCCCACCGCCGCGGGCCCTTTCTCATGCAAACCACGTGCGGGGGCTGCCGTGGCAAGGGGCGGGTTATCGCGGAGCGGTGTGGCAGCTGCCGCGGCAACGGCGAGGTTCGCGTAGAGCGGAAGGTGAGCGTTGCGATTCCGTCCGGTATCGACGACGGTCAAACGTTGCGCGTGCCAGGCCAGGGACTGCCCGGCAGGCGTAGGGGTCCGGCCGGGGACCTTTACGTGAGCGTCAAAGTCAAGTCCCACAAAGACTTCGTGCGGGAAGGCGACGATCTGCGATACGACGTCAACGTCTCCTTCCCCCAGGCGGCTCTCGGGGCCGAAATCCGTGTTCCGACGCTCGATGGCGATCCCGTTGCGGTCAAGGTGCCGGCCGGCATTCAGCCAGGCGAGAGCGTGTTGGTGCGCGGTCAGGGCGTCCCGCACCTGCAGGCGCGAGGGCGCGGTAATCTGGTCGTGCGCGTGCAGGTCGACGTGCCCAAGCGCTTGTCGGGCAAGGCCAAGAGGCTGCTGCAGGAGCTGCAGGACTCGCTCTAAGGGCCCGTACCCGCTGCTGCGATGCGCTTGGCCGGCATGGATTCGTCTGCGACGGTGACAGGGGTTGCCAGCGCCTCGAGCTCATCGCGTTCGAGCGTTTCTTGCTCCAGCAGGCGCTTCGTCACCGCGTTGAGCTCGCTTCGCCGGTCGCGTAGAATCTGCTGCGCGCGCGTGTACTGCGCGGCTACCATGCTGCGGACTTCGGCGTCGATGGTCCGTGCGGTCTCTTCGCTGTAGTTGCGTTCCTCGCCGAATCCTGCAGGGTTGAGGAACCGTGCTCCTGCGGGCCGCCCGAGCGTAACCAGGCCGAGCGTCTCGCTCATGCCGAAGCGGCAGACCATTTGACGCGCCGTCTCGGTGGCACGCTCCAGGTCGTCCTGGGCTCCGGTCGACACGTCGTTGCACACGATTTCTTCGGCCGCCCTGCCTCCAAGCATCACGCATATGCGGTCGGAAAGCTCGTCCCGTGTCACCAGGTAGCGGTCTTCCGTGGGCAGCTGCAGGGTGGCTCCCAAGGCTCCAATGGAGCGTGGGATGATGGTCACGCGATGCACGGGATCGGCGTGCTTGACCGATAGCGCGACGAGCGCGTGCCCGCTCTCGTGAAAGGCCACGCGGCGCTTTTCGTCCTCGTTCATGGCGCGGCTGGTCTTCTTGAGCCCGAGCTGAATGCGATCGATCGCTTCCTCGAAGTCCTGTGGCTCCACGGTGCTCGAACCGCGCCGCGCCGCCGCGAGCGTTGCCTCGTTGACCGTGTTGGCCAGGTCCGCGCCGGACATGCCGGGTGTGCGTCGTGCGATGACCTTGAGCTCGGCATTGTCGCCCAGCTTCACCTTTCGCGTGTGCACCTGCAGAATCTGCTCGCGACCCCGAACGTCGGGACGATCGACCACCACCCGGCGATCGAAGCGACCCGCACGCAGCAGGGCAGGATCAAGCACTTCGGGACGGTTGGTCGCGGCCATGATGATGACCCCGACTGTCGGATCGAAGCCGTCCATCTCGGCGAGCAGCTGGTTCAGCGTCTGCTCGCGCTCATCGTTGCTCGCCATGGCCGCGAGGCCACCTCGCGACTTGCCGATGGCATCGAGCTCGTCGATGAACACGATGCAGGGAGCACGTTCCTTGGCTTGCTGAAACAGGTCCCGCACTCTGGACGCGCCCACACCCACGAACATCTCGACGAAGTCCGAGCCGGTCATCGTGAAGAACGGCACCTTGGCCTCGCCTGCGACCGCGCGCGCGAGCAGGGTCTTGCCCGTGCCGGGTGGGCCGACCAAGAGCACGCCCTTGGGGATCTTCGCGCCCAGATCCCTGTACTTGTCTGGACTGGTAAGGAAATCGATGACCTCGGCCAGCTCGGCTTTGGCCTCGTCCACGCCGGCCACGTCGTCGAACGTGGCCCGCTCTTCCTTGCTGCGATCGTAGACTTTCGCTCGGCTGCGTCCAAAGCTCAGCGGTCCGCCCGCCTTGCCGATGCGCCGCATTCCGTACAGGTAGAACAAGAGCAGGATGCCCAGGGGCAGCATCCATCCGAGCAGCATTTGGCGCCACAGCGAGGTCGCTTCGATGCGTCCGGAAAAGACCACGCCTTGCTCGCGCAGCTGCTCCAGCAGGATCGTCTCGTCCATCCCCGGCAGCCGGGTGGCTTCGACGTGACGAGCACGCCGTGACTCACCAGGCTCCTTGAGCTCTCCGATGACCGTCGTCTCGCGAACCTCCGCCTTGGAAAAGCGCCCTGCTTCGACCATGGCGAGAAACTCGCTGTACGGCACGCGACGCGCGGGCAAGCTGTGCGGCACGATATACTGCAGCATGAGAATTACAACGATGGCGATGACGAAGTACCATCCTGAAAACCGCAGCTGCCGACTTCTTGTGGGTTCCATGACCAGCCCGAATCCTTGCCGTAACAGGCTCGATGCCCGGCTACAGGCTAACACCTCCCCAACGTCGAGGCGAAACCCGTCCTCGGTTGCCTACCTGAGCGAGCCCTGCGCCTGCTGTTTGCCGCGTACGGGGCCTTTCCAATACAGAGTTGGTACACTGCGCCCATGAAACTGTGGTCCATCGAAGGCAACCGTCAGCGGTTGGACGGTGGTGCCATGTTTGGCAACTGCCCCAAGGCCGTCTGGCAGCGCTGGTGCGCGCCGGACGCTGACAACCGCATCGAGCTTGCGTGCCGAGCGCTGCTGGTACAGGAAGATGGGGGGCGCCACGTGCTGCTCGAAACGGGCATTGGCGCGTTTTTCGAGCCCAAGCTACGAGCGCGTTTTGGGGTGTGCGAAGAGCGCCACGTGCTGCTCGAGCGGCTCGCCGCGATCGGTTTGGGGCCCGCGGAGATCGACGTCGTGGTGCTGTCTCATCTGCATTTCGACCATGCCGGCGGCCTGTTGAGCGCCTGGCAGCAGGGCCGCTCCCCCACGCTGGTATTCCCGAGGGCGCGTTTTGTGGTGGGGCTGCAGGCCTGGCGGCGCCAACAGCATCCGCACCCGCGCGACCGAGCCTCTTTCATCGCAGAGCTCGGGCCCTTGCTCGAGCACAGCGGCCGCCTGGATCTGGTGGACGGGACGAGCAGCAAGACCCTGGGGCCGAGCTACTCGCTGAGCTTTTCGGACGGACACACACCGGGCCTGATGCTCACGCGCATCGCGGGCGCGCCGCCGGGGCCCATGACCTTTGTCGGCGATCTGATTCCGGGTGTACCTTGGCTGCACTTGCCGATCACCATGGGCTACGATCGGTTTCCGGAACGTCTAATCGACGAGAAGCAAGCGCTGCTGCAACGGGTCGTGCGCCAGGGCGAGTGGCTGTTCTTTACGCACGACCCGAGCGCCGCGGCCTGCCGGCCCGCTCTGGACGCTCGGGGCCGCTACATCGCGGCCGAAAGCCGCAGCGAGCTCGGGCCCTTAGGGTCCGTCCGAGAATAACTGGTCGAGACCGGCCGCGCAGGGTGGATGCGATTCGCCGGCGCGCCCGGGCTAGTGTCCTGTATCCGAAATCCCGCACATAATTCGCCGGCCCTTGACACCGCTCACGCCATCGATCGCCGTTTGGCTATCTCCTGGAAATAGCGATGCACTGCATCGAAATTGAACCGCAGCCTGCGTCGATTCGATGACCCGAGCGTGGCCAATTGCTCGCCGACTTATCTACGTAATCACGGATACAGGACACTAGGTACCGGTGCTGTATCAAGTATGCGTCAGCAAGCTTGCCCGTTGTGGCTCGCCACCGCACCATTGCCGTCCTTTGCCCGACCGGTGTCGGGACCCCGAATCCGAGATCTGAGATCCCAGCCTGAGGTGCGGACCCGGCAGGCACAGGCGCGATCGTCCGCCTCCGAACCCGATCCCGGCCTCGGTTCCGGCATGAATCAATGCGCCTCGATCAGCACCTCGCGGCGACCGCCTGCTTTGCTGCTTGCCGGGCCGACCACGCCTTCCTTTTCCATGCGCTCTACCAGCTTGGCGGCCTTGTTGTAGCCGACTCCGAGGTTGCGCTGCAGGTGGCTGATGGAGCAATAGCCCGCTTCCGCAACCAGGCGCACCCCCCGGTCGTACAGGGGATCGTCGCTGCCTGCGCTCGGGTAATCCGCGTCCTCGTCGTCGTCGCGTGGCCTGAGGATGTCGTCGTTGTAGATCGGCCTGCCCTGCTCGCGCAGGAAGTCGCAGACGCGTGAGACTTCCTCCTCGCTGACGTACGCGCTGTGGACCCGCTTGAGATCGCTGCAGCCGGGCAGCAGCATCAGCATGTCTCCCATGCCGAGCAAGTGTTCCGCTCCCTGACGCCCGAGAATGGTCTTGGAGTCCTCGCGTTGGGAGACCTTGTAGCCGACACGCGACGGGAAGTTCGCTTTGATCATGCCCGTGATGACGTCCACGCTGGGGCGCTGGGTGGCAAGGATCACGTGAATCCCTGCTGCCCGCGCTTTTTGCGCGAGGCGTGCAATCGCCGCTTCTACGTCCTTCGCTGCAACCATCATCAGATCCGCAAACTCGTCCACGACCACGACGATGTGGGGCAGCTTCTCGGGAGTCTCGGGCTCCCCGTCGTCGTCCGCAGCACGCCTGCCGGTCAGCCTGGAGGGATCGAGCTCACCGCGTTCGACCTTTTCCACCCGTTCGTTGTAGGTGAGGATGCTGCGAGCGCCGGCGTCCGCGAAGAGTTGGTAGCGGCGCTCCATCTCGTCTACGGCCCACTTGAGAGCCAGCGAGGCCTTTTTCATGTCGGTGACGACGGGCAACAGCATATGAGGGATATCCTGGAACACGTTGAGCTCGACCACCTTGGGATCGATCATGAGCAGGCGGACTTCGTCCGGCCGTTTCTTGAGCAGAAGGGACAGGAGCATCACGTTGAGTCCCACGCTCTTGCCGGATCCGGTCGCGCCGGCGACCAGCAAGTGCGGCATCTTCGTGAGGTCACCGAACACCGGCTGCCCGGAGATGTCTTTGCCGAAAGCCAGCGGGAGCGCCCCGCGCATCCGCAGCCAGCGCGCGTCTTCGAGAATCTCCCGTAGCCATACGTTTTGGCGCTTGCGGTTCGGCAGCTCGAAACCGACACGCGATTTGCCTGGAATGGGCGCCACGATCCGCACCTTCTGGGCCGCGAGGGCCATGGCCAGATCGTCCGCCAGACCGGCGATCTTGGAGACCTTGGTGCCGCTGGCCGGTTCGAACTCGTACATCGTGACTACCGGTCCCGGGTGGATTTCGTCGACACGACCACGGACTCCGTAGGCGGCCAGTTTCTCTACCAGGCGCTCGGCGTTGGCCCGCAGCGTGGCTTCGTCCACATCGATCCCCGCGCGCTGCTCGGGCGGGGCCAGGAGCGATGGCGGCGGCAGAAGCAAGCAGCCGTTGCCTGCCGGGACCGCGGCGGCAGCTGCCGCCGCGCTCAAGCTCTGTTCGCGCGGCGCTACGATCACCGGCCCCTGGCTACGCTGCGGTCGCTTGGCGCTCGACGCCGGTGTGGTGGCCCGCTTGCCTGCATCCGAGCTGGGACGCGCCTTGCGAGGCGGGGGCAGGGCCTCGGCTACCTGCTCGTTCTCGTCGGGTTGCGCGCCGGGCTCGTCGGCCGCGGGCAGGTCCTGCTGTGCTGCGACTTGCGCATCCCGATCGTGGCGAGCGTGGATCGCATCCAGCGTTTCAAGCTCTGGCTCGTCAAGCCGAGCTTCGAGCTCCTTGGCCTGCTGCCATGCCAGCCACAACCGTTGCGCGCCTGCGCGCAGCCACAACGCTGCCCACTGCACCCCGCGCCGCACGCTTGCCGCAGCGCCGATCAGCGACCAGCGTGTCCGTAGCACGAGCGTGGCAAGCAAGATGGTGGCGCTCACGATCTTCGAGCCGGCGGGCCCCAGCGTCGCGACCAGCACTTCGCCCAGGAGCTCTCCGAGGGTCCCCCCAGGCAGATGGCCGCCGAAGACCGCCTCGTCCCGAAGCAGCATGTGCAGCATCGCCGATGCCACCAGGGCGATCGGTGGGAGTGAAGCCATGCGCGCGAGAGCGGACCAGCGAGGCTGCTGCCGCGACAAGCAAGCGGCCGCGCCGAGGCCGAGCTCAAGCGGCAGCACGCAGGCGGTCAGACCAAACGCATCGAGCAGCCAACCCGCCAATGCAGCCCCCGCCGGGCCGACCCAGTCATCGCCGCCGTGTAGATCGTACGACCAGAGCGCGAGCGTCAACAAGACGGCGGCTGCGCCGAGCAGCAACGCCGCCACCTCGCGGCGTACGCCGATGTCCGTTCCGACGTTCGCGGATGTAGGATGTGTAACCTGCACTAGGGGCTTTGAATACCTGTGCAAGGCTAGAGTCTGCGCCAGAAGTGGTCAAAATTTCGGCGCACAAGGGTTGCCGGGCTGGGCGAGGTGCGAACCCAGCCACGCGGTCGCAACGACCGGGCGGCCGTGCCGGGCCTCCTGCCGCCTCCTGCCTAAGCTTGATCACCCGGGCTGCGATCTCTGCTATGCTGCACACCGAGTTGCCTCGCCTCCCATCCGTTGGGACCCACGGTCAAGCGCAGCGCATGGTTTGCTCTTCAAGGTGACGATGCGATCCCCGTTGGCAAGACTCTCCGCAGCCGGAGCTTGCTGCGCCGTCGCGCGCAGCCGCCCGCCCATGAGCAGCCGCAAATCGTCGGGCGGCGGCGTGTTCATACCGTGCGGCTCGAAACCGTGCGGCTCGAAACCGTGCGGCTCGAAACCGTGCGGCTCGAAACCGCGCAGCTTGCTGCTGTGCAGCCTGCTGCTGTGCAGCGCCGTTTTGGGCGGTTGCAAGGTAACGAGCGAAGACGTCGAAACCTGGAAGGGGACCGTGAAAGGTCCCGGAAAGCTCGTGGCCGTGTTGTTGGCCG
>JAKSBK010000492.1 GCA_022361155.1 Pseudomonadota bacterium | reverse complement strand
CGGTGGTGATCGTCAGCGCGGACAAGGACTTGATGCAGCTGGTGGGCGACCAGGTGCTGCTGTTCGACTCGATGCGAGGTCGTGTATTCGGCCCCCCGGAGGTAGAGGCGAAGTTGGGCGTCCCCCCGGTTCAGGTACGGGATCTGCTCGCATTGATGGGCGACAGCTCCGACAACGTTCCCGGGGTTCCATCGGTGGGTCCCAAGACGGCTGTGGCTCTTTTGGCGCAGTACGGCACGCTCGACGGAATATACGCGAAGCTCGATCAGGTGAAGCGCCGGAGTCTACGCGCGAAGCTCGAACAACACAAGGCACAGGCGTACCTGTCGCGCGACCTCGTTACGCTACGGCAGGACTTGGATTTCGACGTCGGCGGTGGTGCTCTCGACTACGATGGTCCCGATGCCTCGAGGCTGCGGCCTCTTTTCGATGAGCTTGAGTTCCACCGCCTGCTCGCAAAGCTCACGAACGAGTCCGCATCGACGGCGAGGAGTAGCGATCCGGCCGCTGCGACCCCCAGCTTGTCGGCGCCGAGGATACTCGGGGCTTCGGAGGCTAGGCTCGAGCAGCTACGCGAGAGCCTGGTTCATGCTGGCGCGTTTGCGGTCACCTGCCTCGGCGAGCACAGGGGAGCGCAGGCCGGGCTCGTCGGACTGGGTTTCGCATGGGATGAGTCCGGGCTCGACCCGAACCGGGACGCCGGCCGAGGCGAGGCGAGCTGCGCCGCGTGCTACGTGCCCCTTGGGCACAGGTTCCTGGGTTGTCCCAGCCAGATTCCTGTGGCGCGGGTCGTCGAGCTGCTGGGGCCGCTGCTGGAGGACGCCGGCGTAAGCAAGTACAGCTCGGACACGAAGCGAGACGTTGCGCTGCTGGCGCGGCATGGCGTGTTGCTGCGTGGAGTGGAGGTCGACAGTGCGCTTGCAAGCTATCTCCTGGATCCGGATCGGGGATCGCATGCGCTGCATGTCTTGGCAGCATCCGAGTTGGGGCTCGAGCTGGAGCCGGAGGCAGACCTGCTGGGCAGCGGCCGGGCACGCAGGGACTACCACGAGCTAGAGCCGAGCGAAGCAGGTGGCTTCGTGTGCATGCGCGCACAAGCGTTGCTGCTCTTGGCTGGACCGCTGGAGCGACAGCTGGAGCAGGCGGGCTGCCTGAGACTGCTTCGGGATTTGGAGCTGCCACTCGCGAACGTGTTGGCAGAGATGGAAGGCACCGGCGTTCGCGTGGACCGCCGGCGGCTGGCTCGGCTCGCCACGCAGGCTGCGCTGAGGCTGAAGGAGCTGGAGGCGCGCTGCCACGAGCTCGCGAGTCGCGAATTCAACGTTGCCTCGCCGCGCCAGCTCGAGAGCATTCTGTTCGATGAGCTCAAGCTACCCGTAATCAAGCGTACCAAGACCGCACGTTCCACCGATCATGATGTCCTGGAGGAGCTGTCCGCAGTGCACGAGCTCCCGGCGGCGGTGTTGGAGCACCGCTCTATCGCCAAGCTGAAGAGCACGTACCTCGATGCGCTGCCCCGAGAGATCGATCCCAAGACCGGCCGTGTTCACACCTTGTTTGGGCAGGTTGTGGCAGCGACAGGGAGGCTTTCCTCGAGCGAGCCCAACCTACAGAACATTCCGATCCGTGACGACATCGGCCGGCAGGTACGCGAAGCTTTCGTAGCACAGGAGGGCTGGTCGTTGCTTTGCGCCGATTACTCGCAGATCGAGCTGCGACTGCTCGCTCACCTGAGCCAGGACAGCGAGCTGCTCGCCGCGTTCGCAAGCGGCCAGGACGTTCACGTGCGCACTGCGTGTGCCATCTTCGGTGCCGGGCCCGAGGAGGTGACGCGACGCATGCGCGCTCAGGCCAAGACCGTGAACTTTGCGGTCATCTACGGACAGACCCAGTTTGCGCTGGCTCGCAGCTTGGGCATCCCGCGCGCGGAGGCGGCGCGCTACATCAAGGCCTTCTTCGAGCGTTATGCCGGCGTTCGCCTCTTCTTGGACCAGACGATCGCCGACGCGCGCAGTTCCGGTTTGGTACGCACGATCTGCGGGCGTCTGCGTCGCATTCCTGACCTGCGGAGCCAGAGCCGTGCGCGACGTCAGGCGGCGGAACGCGTCGCCTGCAATTCTCCCATTCAGGGCTCGGCTGCGGACGTCATCAAGCTTGCGATGGTCGAAAGCCATCGCAAGATCAAGGAGCGTGGGCTCCGATCACGCATGCTGCTGACCGTGCACGATGAGCTGGTGTTCGAGGCGCCACCAGAGGAACGCGAGCAGCTCGAGGACTTGGTCCGCAGCGTCATGGAGAATGCCCTGAAGCTCAGCGTACCGCTGGTTGTCGAGTTGGGCTGGGGCTCCACCTGGGCAGAGGCGCACTGACCAACGGGAGTATTCTGAAGACACTACCGAGCTCAGCTCGGAACGGATTCGAAGATCGTCGCCAATTGCTCGGCGACTTATGCACGTAATCACGGACACAGGACACTAGACCGCCGGCGAGCCGGTCAGCATCTCTTCGACCCGCTCGCACAGGATGTGCCCGATCAGGATGTGCGCCTCCTGAACACGCGACGTGCGCTGCGAAGGCACGCTCAGGCAGATGTCCACGAGCCCTGGCATCTGTCCGCCGTCTTGGCCGCACAGCCCCAGCAGGATCGCTCCTCGCTTCCGGCCGGCACGCAATCCGGCCAGAACGTTGGGGCTTTCTCCCGAAGTCGAGATCCCCACGAGCACGTCGCCCTGGGCACATAGAGCGAGCACTTGGCGCGCGAAGAGCTGCTCGTAGCCGTAGTCGTTGCTGATGGCGGTGACCACCGAGCTGTCGCTGCTGAGCGCGAGCGATGGCCAGCCCGGACGCTCACGTTCGTAGCGGCCCACGAGCTCTGCGGCGAGGTGCTGACAGTCGGCAGCACTGCCTCCGTTACCCATCCACAGGACCTTGCCCCCGGCACGAAGGGCTTGTGCGGTTCTTGTTGCCGCTGACTCGATCTGTGGAGCGAGGCTACAGAGCGCCCCGGTCACTTGACCATGCTCCCGCAACGCCCGTGAGACCTTTGTCGACATGGCGCGATAGGACCTTTCGTGCCAGAGCACCAGCAGCTAGTGTCCTGTATCCGAAATCCCGCACATAATTCGCCGGCCCTTGGCACCGCCCACGCCATCGATCGCCGTTTGGCTATCTCCTGGAAATAGCGCTGCACTGCATCGAAATTGAACCGCAGCCTGCGTCGATTCGATGACCCGAGCGTCGCCAATTGCTCGCCGACTTACGTACGTAATCACGGATGCAGGACACTAGCAAGCGTAGCATGTTAGCACTGCGCGCTGGTCGATTCGTGTGTCGTGGCGGTACTAGTCTCGAGTTTGGCGGTTTTGGGTTGCTCCGGTGGGCGTCGTGTGGCCGGGGGATAGCGGCGGCCGTCGCCGCCCCGGTGCGAGCTCTCCTCATCGAAGATGACGAGCTCCTGTCGCACCGGGTGCTGCGGTACGGGCCGCCGCCGTGCACCCTGCGGCAGCGTGTACTCGATCAACTCAGAGGAGCTCGGGGATTGCTCCCGTTGGCACGGGCAACGATGTTCACGAGCAGGGCAAGCTCGCCGTCTTGTTCGACAAGGCGCACTTGCTCGTAGACGAAGGACTTGTACTTCTCGATGCG
>JAKSBK010000491.1 GCA_022361155.1 Pseudomonadota bacterium | reverse complement strand
GGCATCATGAACTCGTTCATCTCGATCGCTGCGCAGCAAAACGCGAGCTTGGACGTGGTGGCACCCGGAATCGCCGAGGCATTGATCGCAACCGCCATCGGTTTGGCTGCAGCCATTCCGGCGGTGATGGCGTACAATTACTTTGTGCGGCGTATCCACGTACTGCAGAGCGAGATGGAAGCTTTCTCCAGCGACTACCTGAACATCGTGCGCCGCCATTTCCTGATGGAATAGGCCGCGGAGGGCACGGAGCGTGGGATTCACGACCGGCGGCAAGGGTCCGATGAGCGAGATCAACGTCACACCGTTGGTGGACGTGATGCTCGTGCTGTTGATCATCTTCATGGTGAGCGCTCCCATGATGACGAAGGGCGTGGACGTCGACCTGCCCAGCACGCGCGCGCCGCGCATGGAGCTCGACGACGAAAAGCTGCTGATGACGATTACCGAGGACGAAAAGGTCTACCTCGGGGAGATCGAGGTGGCATACGACCGGCTCGAACAGACCCTGCTGAACAACGAGCGCCTGCGCAGCGAGCGGGAGCTTTATATTCAGGCCGACGAAGCCGTGCCGTACGGGTTCGTTGCGAAGGTGCTGGCACTCGTACGCAAGGCGGGGATCCAGAAGCTCGGGTTGGTCACCGACCCGCTCGCGTCCGAGTAGCGCATGGCCCAGTACCTCTCACGGCCGCCTGGAGGCACATCGGTGCTGCGATCGCCCAGGCTCGACGCACCCATGTTCATCGGCGGCTTGCTGGCCACCGCGTGCGCCCACGTGGCGCTCCCGGTTGCCCTGCCCCTGCTTCAGGGGCTCGGCCTGTTCAGCGAAGGCACCGAAGCGTTCCAAATCGAGGAAAAGCAGATCGTGGAAGCACGCTTCGTGCAGCTCGGCAAGCCGTTCGACCCCCGCAAGATGCCGAATCGGCAGGTGCCAAGGCTGACCACCGCGCCCGACGACAAGACGGTCGTATCGAGGAAGCTGAAGCCCGAAAAGAAGAAGCGCCGCAAGCAGAAGCGCCCCGAGCAACCGGTGGAGGATCTGCTGACGCAGCTGGGGGATCGTGCCAAGGCGTTTGCCGAAATCGCCGAGGTGCGCGACAAGGAGGGAGATGCCGAAGGAGTCGCCGAGGGGACCCAAAAACAGGCCAAAGCCGGCAATGTCTATGCTGGAAAGCTGTACGGTTTCTTCAAGAAGGGCTGGACCGTGCCGGAAACCATGAGCCGTGACGAGCTTCAGGGCCTTGCAACGGGCGTGCTGGTCAGTATCACCACGGACGCCAAGATCGGAAAATTCGCGATCAAGAAAAGCAGCGGCAATCCGCTGTTCGACCAGAGCGTGTTGGATCGGCTCGAAGCGCTACGCAAGGCGGACGCCACACTGCCCGAGCCTCCACCCGAGGTGAGCAACCAATACCTCGGACAGACCATCCGGCTCAATTTCAAGGGGCGCGACGCCGGTTGAGCCCCACAAGCCACCAGCCCAAAGGAATATCTTGGACAATCAGAGCGTCAGAGCGTGCATGAGGGCGTGGTTTCACGCGCGTTGCGCGCGGTTTCGCGAACGCAGGGCGGCGCACAGCCTTCGCAAGGCTCCCGTCGGCCCCGGGGCTCGGGCGAGGGCGGCGAGCCTCTGCATGGCGGCGTTGTCCGTGCTGCTCTGGAACATCGAGCCCACCCCGGCGCGGACTCAGGATCACAAGGAGCAAGAGCCGCCTCTGCCTACACGGGTCGTGATCGACATCGACGCGCCCGATCGCGACCTGTACCGTATCGCAGTCCCTAATCTGCTCGGCCCTGCCGAGCTCGGCGCCAAGGCGGCGGGCGTGCTGCGCAACGATCTGAAGCTGGTGTCGCTTTTCCGGGTCCTCGACAGCCGCTCCTTCGTTGCCGACCTTGCCAGCGAAGCCCTCGGCATCGTTCCGAACGCCTGGACCGTGGTGGGCGCACAGGGCGTGGTCAAGGGCTCGCTCAAGCAGGTGGGCGACCAGGTTTCGGCAGAAATGCGGCTGTTCGAGCCTGCCCGCGGCCACGAGCCCGTGCTGAGCCGCAGCTACCGCGGCAGCGTCTCCAGCCTGCGCCTGTTCATGCATCAGTTCGCCAACGAGCTGCTTCGCGTGTTGACCGGCAAGTCCGGTGCGTTCCATACCAAGCTCACCTATGCGCGCCGCGTGGGGCCTGGACGCAAGGACGTCTACGTGGCCGACTACGACGGTGCGAACATCG
>JAKSBK010000490.1 GCA_022361155.1 Pseudomonadota bacterium | reverse complement strand
GGTTGTACAACCCCCAAAACACCGGGCTTTCAGGGTTTAATCCCTGCAAAATGAAGAAAAGTGCGCTTGGTCAGGGCCTAGGCGTCTGCAAGCACGGCAAGAGTCTTGTTGCGTCGGGTGCGAAGGGACTTGCCGCCAGCGCAGACCCGTACTCGGCTTGGCAGCCGCGTTGGTCCGCGGCCAAAAGCGTCACCGCGACCCATGCCACACACCCATCGCGCGTCGGCTCCTGTGGAAACAACCCCACTTTGCGAGTAACATGTCCCGATGCGGTCGCCACACCTACTCAAAGCGGGGTCAAACGCGCGCAGGGTCCGCGACAACCTCGTTGGTGTTATCGACCGAAATGCACTGGCGCAGATTGACCGTGAGCTGGAGTCAAACGTCGTGTCACTCTTCAACCTGGCGAACGAGCACTATGAGTTCGCCAAGGGCCCCGCAGCAAGCTCTTGGCGCCAACGGAGCTCGCGCCTCTACTATGCTGCGTATGCAGCCGTACGGGCAGTCAAGCTTGAGGTAGACGGTCACTACTCCACCGACGTGAAGGACCACGCCAAGGTGGCTGATCTGCCTCGAGCACTGAACAATCGCGAGCGCTACAAGAACAGCCTGGGTTCGCTTCGTGACGACCGAAACTTGGCCGACTACGATCACACCGCGGAGGTCGATGAACTAATATTGGACCCCAGGGACGCCCAAGATCTAGTGGACAGTTTGCTGCATGACGTAAGGTCGCTGTTAACCGAGCGAGGTGTAAAACTGTGACACTAAGCAAGCCGCAGGAACTCGATGACGACATGGCCGCCAAAGCGGCCACGCTCATCGAGAAGGCTACGGGTCTAGAGGGGGACATCTGGGAAACCAAGCAGCTGTCTGAGGAGCCGCGTCTAGTCATGAGGGTGATCTCTGCGACAGAGCAGCACTACGAAATCGTCAACCGGATCGCCGAGGATCTGCCAGACGAGAACCCCTATCGTGGGCGTGTCTCGGTCGCGAAACGTCCGCTCAAGGAGCTGACGCTGGAATCGGCCGAGGTACTCCTTCTGACGCGGACGCTGTCCAGCACACTGACCGCAGATCGTCACGCTGACGCCACCGAGTTTCGGACAAGGTACATCAGTAGTCAGTCCGGCGCCGAGCAACAAGTGACTGCGATGAGCAACAACATTGTCTTTGGGAGGCGAGGAGCAGGGAAATCGACGCTGCTAGTATACGCTCAGCACCATTTCCAGCATGAGGGGCTGCCCTGTGCATGGCTGGACATGCAGACGTACGAAGGACGCAACGACACCGTCGTCCACATCGACGTGCTCGATGAACTTGCTGAAACACTGAACGAATTGAGCTCTGGCGCAATGAATGAGTTCCTTCTCGCTTCCCGCAAGTTGAGAGACGAAGGAGAACCCACGCTCCCGAGGATCCGAAGGCTAATGCCGTCATTCAAACGAGGAGCTCTGCACCTGACTCGCAGGCACGGCGGGCTGGGTATCTTTCTCGACGACCTCCATGTCGTTCCCAAAGAACGCCAGCCCGAGCTGCTGACTCTCCTCTACTCGTTCTCTCGGGGAAACCGAATCTGGCTGAAGGTTTCCGCCCTTGAGCACTTCACAAATCACTGGGATCCCGTGCGCCGCGTGGGCCTCGAAGCTCCGGGTGACGCGCAGACGATTCATTTAGACTACAACCTTACGGACCCACGAGCCGCCCTCCGGCACACGACGCGCATCATGGACGCGATCGCGATGCAATGCGCATTGCCCGGCATCGGCGCGATCTTGAATAGCGGCGTGTTAGCGCGCCTCGTCTGGGTCGCCGCGGGAGTCCCCCGCGACGCCCTGGACATACTACGCCAGTCGATTTCCACTGCTGCCCAGAAACGAAGGACCTCCAAGAAACTATCGGCCCCGTCGCCAAGAAAAAAGGTTGCGGTCGAGGATGTTAACACGGCGGCATCACGGTGCATCGAGAACAAGCTTCAGTTCTTGAGCCTGGATAGTTCGCTCGAACAAGAGCCACTTGCTACGCTTCTTGAGTCGGTAAAGCAGTTTTGCATCAAAGAGGAGAAGCGAAATGCCTTCTTAGTACGGATACGTCACGAGTCGTCATTCTACCAGCAGTTCCTGAAGTTGATCGACCTCAGGTTTCTGCACGTCTTGAACCCGGGAATCACGAAAAGCAGGACGGGAGAGAAATTCGTCGCACTGTTGCTTGACTACGGCTTCTACACGGGCACTCGCCGCGCCAAGACAGTCGATGTGCTTCAGAAGGAACCTGAGCGCCTACCCTACGACTTGCTGCGAAGGCTGCCTGTGTTCGAGCCAGACGAGAGGCCCGGTTCCAACTGAATGCGCCAGCGATCCATTGGACAGTGAACGGAGGACACCGCACTGACCGGCGTTGACCACGCGAGGATTGGGTTCCGGTGACGCCGACGAGGTTCCGCGAGCGTGCCGTGAGCCTTCGCGCCTGACAACAGGGCGGGGGAGACGCTCGAGGCAACGCCACACGTTCACTGACAGC
>JAKSBK010000489.1 GCA_022361155.1 Pseudomonadota bacterium | reverse complement strand
GGCGAAGCGACGCGAGCCATCGCTGTTGTGGAGAGAGCGGCTGGAGCTGAAGAGGTTCTTGGATCAGCAGCGGACCGTCTGGAAAACGAAGCCCCGTACGCCAAGGCGTCGGGTCAAAATAACATTGCCAGGCCGGCTTCGAGGCGCCCGGCCAGCAAGGCGCGCTGTCGCGCGAATACTCCCTGTATTCGAAGGCGGCGCAACGCCGCTGGACGGGATGGATCGAAATCGAAGTGGCGATGTTATTTTGACCCGACGCCCAAGAAGCAGACGGCGAGCTCGGAGCGCTTCGAATCGCTTCTTCCCGCTGCTCCTCGTGTGGGCGGAGCCGCTCTCGAGCGTTGTGCCTCCGCAAGCGAGGCATTGGAGGGGGGGCGGCATTACACCTGTGGGCATCCATCGTGGCGACTGGAAGAGCTCGCACGCGACCTTCGCCGCTGTGAAGGGTGGTTCGGCCGCGGCCCCCCATGGTCACATGGACATCGGGTCTTTTGTCATGGACGCGAACGGGGTGCGTTGGGCAGAAGACCTCGGTGGTCAGTCCTACCACGATCTGGAATCAAAGGGCATCCGGCTGTGGGACTATCAACAAGACGGCCAGCGCTGGGACATCTTTCGTTACACCAATTTCAGCCACAGCACGCTTGTCGTGGATGGCAAGAAGCAGCGAGCCTACGCTTACGCTCCGATCATCGGATTCTCCGACCAAGGCCCCATGCCCCATACGCTCGTCGACCTGAGCCCGGCCTACCGATCCCAGCTCGCCGCTGCGAAGCGCGGAGTCGGGCTGCTTCGAGACCGAGCGGTCCTGGTTCAGGACGAAATCGAGACGCTGAAACGTCGGACCACGGTCCGCTGGGCGATGATGACACGCGCCAAGGTAGCGCTCAGGAACAAGCGAAGCGCGATCCTGCGGCGAAAGGGCCGGCGTCTGGTCCTGAGCGTTCAGCGCCCGCGCAACGCCACGCTCGAGCTTTTTGAGACGGCGAAACCCCGTAGGGAACACGACGCCCCGAATCCGGACACGCGCATGATCGGATTCAGGACCGAGCTTGCGCCTGCGAAATCCGCGAGGCTCGTTGTCGTGCTCAGCCCGGACAAAGAGCCTAGGCTTCCCCCGGTCCGCCCACTCGCGCTGTGGTGAGCGCCGCGCACAGACCCTTGACTGCCAGCATGTGGGGTGCGGCCAGCTCCGCCGCGCGCCGCCTCAGCGCTCCCACGTCAAGACGGCGAAACCTTCGAGCTCGGCAGCACGGGCAAGTGCCCGATCCAGGCAAACGAACGTGAGCGAACTCGGATTGCCTTCCGAGGCGAGGTAGGCTGCAGCCAGCTGCGCCGCATCGGCCGCGCGGAGCGCGTGCCTCGCGAGCAGCAACAGGGCGTGCTGCCGCACAGCCAGCACCTCGGTTACTTCGTCCGCGTGGGCCGCCAGGGTCGCCAGCCGGTCGAGCAACTCGCGGCGTCCCGTGCCGTCGAGCAGGCCTTGGCGCGAGCGACGTTCCACGGCTCCGGCGAGCTCGAGCCTGCTCAGCACCCACGTCACCATGTGCGGGTCCTCTCGCAGACAGGCGCGCACCAAGTCGCTGCCCGGTTCTGCCACAAGCAGCGGCACGATGGCCGAGCTGTCCCAATAGCGCATGTACCCTTCGCCCTACCCGGACCGATCTTCCCGGCTCTTGACGGCCAACTTCTCTATCGGCGCACCAGCGCAGGCTAGCACGAGTGCACCCACCAAGAACATCGTCCGAGGACGTTCCAACCCGCCGTTCACGACTGCCCTTGATAGCCTGCGCAAGCCGGACTTGCGGAGGCGCCGATCGGCTTGAATCCGTCGTAGAATCCTCAAGGACTAGACCCGATCGCCTCGCTCCTCGTCGAGGCTCGCAGCGATCGCGACGCCGGGTAGCTCGAGAGGAGGCTGATCGAGCAAGGGCGACGCGTCGCCGCTTCCCGCTCTGAGGACGCCCTTGGCCACCAAGCGCCGCCTGCGGCGGTCCGCGTCTGAGTCGGGGCCCTTGAGGCCGACGAGCTTGGCAACGGGCCGCCCGTGGCTCGAGATCTGCACCTCGCTGCCATCACGCACCTGGCGGATATAGCGCGATAGATTCTCCTTCAGGTTGCTCACCGAAACAGTCCTCATAAGTGACCACTCTAGCCTTTATAATATGACTAGTCTAGTCTCTTTCGAACAGCTTTTCAACGGCGAGTGCAGGCACGTCTAGACCGGCCGACTAATCCTTCAACGAGCACATCTGCGATCAGGCAACGGGGTTGTACGACTTTGTCGCCTGACACTACGATGCGCTCATGGGACACTTCACGTTCGCGGATCCGACCATCCCAGACGAGCTCAACCCCATCGCGCTGCACCGCTACGCGTTCAACGCCAACAACCCCGTACGTTTTGTCGACCCCACAGGACACGGCTTCTGGGAAGTGACGACCCCAGCGCCCACAAGGTGGAGATCACACCCAACAAGACTTGGAAGCGGTTCTGGAACGACCCCGTCGATTGGGTCGAGGGCAGCAGGGTCAACGATCGGGGCTTCCCCTTCGATCCGAGCACTCCACCTACTATGACGGAAATCGAGACGGTCCCGTCTCTCTCGCGCTTCAGGTAGATGATCGAGCTAGCAAGCGTAAGCGTGTCGACCGGACCCTTCGTTGCACGTGAGGGCGTTCGGATCGTAAGCATATGATCAAGCGTCTTGTTTCGGTCACCCTATGGATGGTCACGCTAACCGCTTGCAGCACCTACTACCGACCCGTGGCGCCTCATCGGGCCGAGTCTGCGGGGGCTCGTGCGGAGCTGGTTGCTGCCGAAATCGGGCCGGCTGAGGGTCCGGTGAGCAAGCTTAGGATCGACACCGAGCTGAGCCTGCCGGCGAACTTGGAGGTCAATGGAGTGCGGCTTGGGTTGCACGACGAACCACCGTGCCAAAGCGGCGAAGCGGGTTGGCTGGAGGATTTGGCCGGACCACCTGAGAGCCTGCATGCGCAGGCGATTTTCTCGCTCGATACGGCCTGGGAAGAGATCCTCACCAAGCCCAACGCGGTGGACGTTGAGCTGCGCGGTCCAGGCGACACCGAGCACTGTCTAAGGGTACCTCTGGCCAAGGGCGATCCCGACAGCGACTGGATCGTGGACACCGACTGGTTCATCACTCCTGGCTTTACGGGGCTCGTCGCCCTGGGCTCAGAGAGCTTTCTTGGCCCGGCGGCGGGTACCTCGATGCGTCTTGGTGCCTGGGCTGGGCACTACACGCGGGTCTGGTTGGACGGAGGGGGAGCCGTGATAGGGCGCACCGCTATCAACGCTCCGTCGAACGAGGAAGTGCTGGTGGCCGTTCTTCCCTTGGCGCTGGCCGCTGACGTTGAAATTGCCCGTAGAGGCGACTGGTCCGTACGCGTCCATGGCGGATACCAGCTATGGGCGGGCGTACGCAACCCGTCGACCCCCGAAGGCAAGGCCACACCGATCGCCTACCACGGACCACGAACCGGCATCATCTTCAACTATCCCCTGCGTTTCGAGGCTCGACCCGGCTTCTATCTGGGTCGCCGCTCGTATGCGCTCGAGCTCGAGGTGCCGGTCTCGCTGCTGTTCTCGCATGCCCAGGGAACCCGTGCCACATTGGTGTTCGGCTTGACGGCCTCCATGAGCGCGGGCTTCTGGTGAGCCACGCGTTCGGCCGACTCTCAGCAGGTGCCGGAGGCGTCGTTGCGATGCACGTCGCGGAATCGCTTGCTGCCCAACGTCCATCGACAGTGTCGCGACCGGAACGGCTGGTGTGTCGAGTCGCCGGTCTCTTGGTGCTGCTGCTTGCAGGCTGCGCACACAAGCAGACGTTCCGGCCTGTGAGTCCCAAGAGCGCGCGGACGGCTTGGGCCAGCGGCGAGGTGTTGCGTGTCGAGGCCATGCCCCGCTTGGATCGAACGGGCTCCCTGCACGTGGATTTCGAGCTGCGTGATGCGCCGGGTGCCAAGGCAGTTGAAGTGCGGCTGACCCGGACGCGAAGCCGGCCCTGTCAGCAGGGCGTGCAGGGACATATCGAGGGCAGTTTTCGCGAGCTCGATTCGGAGCGTACCTGGGTTACGTTTCCTCTCGAGCCGCTTTGGGGCCAAGTGCTGGTGCACCCGAGCTCACTCGACGTACGGGTCGAAGACGCTCGGGGCGTTGCGCGCTGCCTGAGGCTGCCGTTCGCGCGCGCCGCACCTCCAAACGTGGATTGGGAGGCCGGTCGCGCGATCTACTCGCGGGCGAGCATGCTCTTCCCCTACGTGTTTGCCTCCCGGCAGGCGGTCGCAAGGGGCATGGGCATCGGTCTCGACGCGGGGTTTGGCCGCTGGCTGAGCTCGGCCGGGCGCGGCTGGCTCGAGCTGGCGAGCAACATGACGCGGCGTTACTCGGAGCTCGCCACGGACAAGCCCGCGACCGGAGACCTCTTGGAGCTGTGGGTTGCGGGCGACTACGTGCTTGTGCGCTCGGGCAACGTCTCGCTGCGCGCGCAAGCCGGCTACGGGGTCGTGCTCGGCCGGCGCAAGCTGCTTGCGGGTGAGCGCCTCGAGCGTAACGTGCGGCTGCACGGAGTACGGCTGGGTCCGACGCTCAGCATCGCGCTCGACCACCTGCTGCGACCGGGATTTGTCAGGGGAGAACGCACGCTGACCTTTGACATCGAGCTTCCAACCCGGATTCTGTTTCCGATTTCTGGCAGCGCCGGCAGGCTCGTGATTCCCGCGCTCGTTTTCAGTGCCAAGACAGGATTCTGAGTTCTGACGCCCCCACCGCGCGCTTCACATACCGAACGCGGGTGCTTCCCAGCCCCAGCTCGGATCAGGAGTCAATCCCAAATGGGCGAAGACGGTGGCCGGTACTGCCACATGTCCGGGGCCCTTGGCGAGCTTGTGGAGCGACTTGCCCCACTCGACCAGGGGCGTGGACTTCTTGCAGAGCAACAGGCTGTTGGCAGCCATGGATAGGTGAAGCGTGAGTGGGCGGGCCTG
>JAKSBK010000488.1 GCA_022361155.1 Pseudomonadota bacterium | reverse complement strand
GCTGCTCGAGCGGCGGAACCGGTTGGCGAAGTCGATCACCACATTGCGGTGACGCAGCGACAGCGATCGTGTGTTGGCGGTCACGGGAATGGCTTCGACCACCTGGCTTTCCGCGACCACGATCGGGTGGCGGGTGCGATAATCATCGGGCACCGTTCCTACGGTCAGTTGATCGTGGCTTGAGCTGGCGCATCCTGCCGCGAGCGCCGAGACGATGAGGCCGGCGGCAACGGTCAGCGGTCGGCGATTGATCGCCCGCCTTGGGGTGTCGGTTACGCTCAACATGGCCAGTTCTCCGTTGCGGCGGCTCATTTGAAGATGAACCCTACGTTACCGTGGTACCTGCCCTCGGGCGGGGCTGCGTCCACGGAGCCGTAAATGCGATTGACCCGGCCCAGGAAGATGCCGGCGAGATCGGACGGCGCGGTGAAATTGTCGTCGGGGCGAGCGAGCTTCTGTCGCGCCACCGGACGGACCAGATAGGGTGTCACGATGATAACCAGCTCGGTCTCGTAACGCTCGAACTCACGGCTGGAGAACAGCGCGCCGAGGATCGGCAGCTTGCGCAGGCCGGGAAACCCGCTCATCACCTGGCGTACATCGTCCTTGACCAGACCGGCAATGACCATCGAGCCGCCCGACGGCAATTCGACGGTGGTGTCGGCCTCGCGGCGGCGGATCGAAACCACCGGAGCGGACGGTACCGCGCCACGTGGGATGTTGTATGAACCTTCGGTGGTGGGCTCGGAAACTTCCGTCTTGATTTTCAGGCTGATGCGCCCGGCCGACAGAACCGTTGGCGTAAAGGTAAGGCCGACGCCATATTCCACGCTGGATCGATAGGAGTATTCCACGCCGGTGTTGGTTTCCTCCTTGCCGTCGGAAACCGACAATTCCCCGCCGACCTTGAACGAGGCGGTCTCGCCGGAAATCGCGGTCAGCGTCGGCTCGGCCAGGGTGCGCAGCACACCGGCCTGGTCAAGCGCGGTCAAAATGCTGTTGACGCTTTCGGTGCCATGGCTCCAGTTGGCC
Organism: Pseudomonadota bacterium; assembly: GCA_022361155.1. Taxonomy (NCBI): domain Bacteria; kingdom Pseudomonadati; phylum Pseudomonadota; species Pseudomonadota bacterium. The sequence continues at coordinate 109 of JAKSBK010000488.1, read as the reverse complement.
GTCAGCCTGGAATTGGAGATCGGCTTGTTGAGTGCGAAGGGATTGTCGGTAAGGGCGCCCACCACAATGTCGCCGAGCGAGGCGGCGGCGGTGAAATCGAAGCTCAGCT
>JAKSBK010000487.1 GCA_022361155.1 Pseudomonadota bacterium | reverse complement strand
TGTTCGGCGGTCTGGCACTGGCTTCCGAAGACGGCTGCAGCTGGAGCTTCGCTCGAGGCGGCGTGAGCGACATGGAGATCATAGACGTCACCGTGGATCCTGCCCAGCGAGCGCATGGTTTGGCACTGGCCACCAAGCAGCAACCCGATCGCAGCTTCCTGCACCGGCTATGGCACACCAGCGACAACGGCACGCTCTGGCAGGAGCTTGGCCCGGCCTTGCCAGCGCAGCTCGACGTGCTGCCCACGGCGTTCGATGCGGCACCCGGCGACCGCACGCGCGTCTACGTGAGCGCCCTGGATCGCTCCGGATCCAAGTTTCAGGGCGTGCTCTTGCGAAGCAACGACCGCGCAGCCACCTGGAGCGTCTTGCCCGTGCCTCATACAGGCCTGTTCGGTCTTCCCTACCTTTCGGCCGTCGCGCCGGCCGACCCGAACACCGTCTACGTGCGCGTCTACGGCCAGGGGCACGACCGCTTGCTGGTTTCATCGAACGGCGGGCACGACTGGAAGAACGTCCTCGATGGCCGCGCCGTGATGGCTGGCTTTGCGCTGTCGCCCGACGGGAGCGAGCTCGCGATCGGTTTCGGCTTGCCCCCGAGGCCCCGCAACATCGACTGCGATCGGCTAGGTATCTGGAGGGCGTCGACAAGCGACCTGGTATTCCGCAAGGTCTTCGACGGCGTCGTGCAGTGCCTGACCTGGACCCGGCGCGGCCTGTACGCATGCCTGAGCGAGCGAGCGCACGGGTTCCAGCTGGGGCGTTCCGAGGACGGAGGCAAGAGCTTCAAACCTTTGATGAAGCTTCGCAGCGTCAAGGGCCTGGCGTGTCCCTCGCCCAGCAGACTCGCCACCGCCTGCGCCGAGCCTTGGCAATGGCTGTGCCCCAGGATCGGTACGTCTTGCATCGGTCCCGATGCCGCTGTGCCAGCAACCGTCCCGATCGACGTCCTCGGCGGCTGCCGCAGCGACGCCTCCGTGCCGCAAGCTCCTGTGGATGCCGGTGCTACCGATGCCGGCCTTGTGGGTCCCCAAGACGCCGCCACCAATCCCGACGGCAAGACTCCAGTGCTGCCCAGCGACGC
>JAKSBK010000486.1 GCA_022361155.1 Pseudomonadota bacterium | reverse complement strand
TGCTGGTCTGGCCCCAACGACATTTGGGGTTGTGCGCCATCCGAAAGCCCCCTCACACACCCCAACAACATCGTCCAAATAAACAACACGGCAGAAGGAGGAGGGACAACCGCCATTGTCGCACGCGACATAGAGTGTCAGCCGGGTGAGCAGTGGCATCTCCATATCTGGGTGAAGGACGCGCTCGGCGTCCCTCTGAAGGAGCCGAACGGCGACTGCAACATCTACACTTTGTCCTACTCGGTCGAGCAGATAGACGACGGGTACGTGCCAGGGGATTCGAGCACGCCTCCGGTGAACCCTTGACTTTGTTGTGGCTGCAGCCGCGGGTCGGTTATGCTAGTGGCTAGTGTCTGTCGTCCAGGCTGTTTTGGTAACGGTGCATCGGCCTCGACATGGGGATCGATTCGGCGGCGGGGCCGGGAGGTGCGTCTGGTGTATTGTCGAGGAATCGTCTCCCGCCTAGGAACGCTCGTTCTGATACCACGGGTCTCATCGTCCCCCGCATTTCCTGGCGGTGTCTGGCTCGGGGTTTGTTGTTGGTTGGTCCTTGCGGGTTGTGGGGCGAAGACGGTTGCCACCCCAGGAGTTGGGGCAGGCTTCGGCGGCAGCAGCGCCGGCACCAGCGGGCGAGCGGGCGTGCTCGGGGGAGGCGGTATCGCCGGTAAGGGGGGAGGTGGTGGCCCGGGGATTGCCGGTCAGAGCGGCACCGTCGGTCAAGGCGGCGTCGGGGGCCAGGGCGGTACTGTCGGCCAAGGTGGTGTCGGCGGTCAGGGGGGGGGTGACCCGGGGATCGCCGGTCAGAGCGGCACCGTCGGTCAAGGCGGCGTCGGGGGCCAGGGCGGCGCTGGCGGCCAAGGCGGTGTCCTGGGCCAGGCCGGTGTCGGTGGTCGGGCGGGTGCCTCTGGCGGATTCGGCATGTGCTCCCAGGGCTATGATTGCCGATTCTCCAATGCTCAGCAGGTGTGCCTGCCTCAAGGCAGTACAGAGCCCGCTGCGTGCACCAGCCCCAACGCTCCATGCAACAGCCCGCCTGGCGGGATTTGCCGGTACTGGGGCGGGTTCAACACGCGCTGTATCGTACGTTGCCGGGCGGGTGGCTTCGGAGGCCAAGGCGGCAGCGGTGGTCAAGGCGGCGTCTCCGGTGCAGGAGGCCCCGGCCCCTGCCCGGCCCCCTGGGTCTGCACAACCCGTCCTGCCCTTGCGGGCATCCGCTACTGTTCTTACTCCGAAGGCGCCAGCCCTCCGCTCTGCAATATGCCGAATTGCTGGCGTCTCAACGGCGTGTGCAGGTACTCGGGCCTGTGCATCCGGGAGTGCCGCTAGTGGTTGCCCGCATCGCTCTTGCGACGATGCGGCGCGCTGCAGCAGCTCTGGCTCTACTGATGGGACTGCAGGCCTGCTCGGGCGGGCAGGCGCATGGTGGCGCCGGCCTTGACGCCGGCGGAACCGGAGGCGGAGCCGGTGCGGGTGCAGTGGACGGCGGAAGCGCTGGGGAAACGGCGGGTCAGGCGGGTGTGGATGCGTTGGACAGCGGAGCGGGCGGCCAGGACGGCGGCATGGCGGGTGAAGGCGGCACCGCGGGTGCCGTGGCGGTCTGTCCGCCAGGACGAGGCGACTGCAACAAGGACGGCAGGTGCGAAACGGATCTGTACCGTTCGCTCGGGAGTTGCGGCGAATGCGGTGCGTCGTGCCAGCATCCGAATGCGCAAACGTCGGCGTGTGTAGGCGGCGTGTGCACGCTGACCGGCTGTCCCAGGGGACGCTTCAACTGCGACGGTGACTCCGCCAACGGTTGCGAGGCGGCGAGCATCTGTCCCGGGATCGGCGGCCTGGACGGTTGTCCACCCGGCCAAGCCATCTGCGGTCACCGTCAGGGAGCGTGCGCCTTTGACCTGCTGACGTCCAACTATGCCTGTGGCCGCTGCGGTGGCTTGTGTCTGGAGCAAGGCACCGCATGCATTAGCGGTGTTTGTACGGTGGTATGGTGTCCTCCCGGTCACTTCAACTGCGACGGGAATGCTGCCAACGGTTGCGAGACCGCGGGTCCGTGCGATGGCAGCGGCGCTGGGGCGGGTGGCGCAAGCGGACAAGGCGGCAGCGGGGGTGCGAGCGGCACGGTTGGCCATGCGGGTACCGTTGGCCAGGCCGGTGTGATCGGGCAGGCCGGCGTGGTTGGGCAGGCGGGGACCGTCGGACAAGGCGGCGGTGGCTCGGGCGGGGGCGATGCGGGCGGCGGTGGCCTGGGTGGTTCGAGTGGAACCATGGCGCTGGCGGGCAGCGATTCCATGGGTGGCGCCGGAGGTGGATTAGGTGGCTTCGGGGGTAGCATGGGTGGTGTCCGAGGCGGGGCGGGCGTAGGGGGTGGTACCGCACCACCTGTCTTGGAACCCTGCCCGCCACCGTCGGTCTGCGTGTCCTTTCCGGGCAGCCTCCAACGCGTCTGTGCCGTACCGCCCGAGTCCGCGCCGCCAGCCTGTAATACTGCCGAGTGCACCCAGATCGGTGGCACCTGCTCCACGCGTTTTGGTGTTCCGGTGTGCTACCGGGCGTGCAACTAGGACTAGGCAGCGACCCATGAACAGCGGCTTCGTACCCAGATGAACCGACTCCGAACAGTGCTCTTGCTGCTGCTCTTGTGGATACTGCAGGCGTGCGGCCGCACAACGACCGAAGGCGGCGGGAGCGACGCGGGGGAAGTGGGCACGGGCGGTGTTGACGGCGCAGTCGCGGGCCAGGGTGACTCGGGCACCGCCCAGGGGGCCGGGGGTGGGCAGGCCGGTCTGGGCACGCCAGATGCCGCGGTTGCTGGCGAAGGGGGCGGCGTTGACGCGAGTGGCGCCGGGGGCCGAGACGGTGGGGACGCTGGCAGCGCCGGAGAACCGGGCGCAGCCGGCACCGGCGGCGGAGGCGTGGCGGGTCCTGGCGGTGCCGGAACGGCCGGGGGCGCTGCTGCGGCCGGGGGCGAGCTCGTGTGGGCAAGACGCGCGGGTGGAAGCGC
>JAKSBK010000485.1 GCA_022361155.1 Pseudomonadota bacterium | reverse complement strand
CACCTTCGGCATCGCTCGCAGTCGCTACCGAGGCAAGCAAGGCATGGCCCGAGCGGTCGCGTGGGCCGCAATCGCCAACGACTTGGTGGCCATCGCCCGGGCATGACCACCTGGGTGAAGACAACCGCTGTGACTACCTGACGGCCCACCGACACCCCCTGGCAAGGACGCTCACCCCCCCTTTCCTGCACCAACATGTAGCTAGCCCTTGTCTTCCGGGAACAGGAGGGTTTGGGCCGGGGCTACGGGGGCAATGCACTCGGGTTGATCGTTGTGGGGGCTGTTGACCAGCGCTGAAACCTCCGAGGCCTGCAGCCGGTCAGGTGGGTACGGCCGAAGCAGCGGCGCGAGCTCGCTCGCGTGCTCGGGATCGGGGCACAACCAACGCTCGAAGTCGCCCGCATGGAGGATGGCTGGCATTCGATCGTGGATCGAGGCGACCAGTGCGTTCGAGCGCGTCGTAATCAGCGCGAAACCGCGCTCGAACAGACCTTGGGCGCTGCTGGGCTGCTGCCACAGGCCGGCAAAGCCCAGCAACGCGGGCTTGCTTGGCTGGATGTAATGCGGCACCTTGCGCCGGCCCTCGCGCCGCCATTCGAAAAAGCCGCTCGCAAGCACGATACAGCGGCGGCAACGAAACGCCTCGCGAAACAGGGGCCTCTTGCTCAGCCCTTCGGCACGCGCGTTGATGATGCGCTGGACCCCGGACGCACCGGCGCGCCCCGGCGGCACGAATCCAAAGCTAGCCAGCGCGATCTTGGGCTGCCCCAGATTCAGGATCACGGGTGCTCGTTGCGACGGTGCGATGTTGTAGCGTGCGCGCCAGCGAAAGAGCTCCTCGAGCGGGTAGCTCACACCCAGCTCGGACCACTGATCGATCTCGGCTTCGAGGCTGTAGCGGCCGCACATACGGAGCGCCTCGGCATGCTGTGGCACCGGTTGCGGCCCCTGTCTACCCCGCATCGGTCACCAGCCTCCGGCGCCCGTGGATCCGATGCGCATGCCCGATCCGCCCGCGCAAAAAGCTGCGTCCTCGTCTCCCGATCCATCCTCCCGGGATCGCGGGAGCGCAGCGACGACGACTCCAATGGTGCTATGGTGGACTCCGATGTGCGCCCGCGACAGCCGCGCGGGCCTGGACCGGGTAGCGGAGCTGCTGGCCGAAGCCGACAGCGCGTTGTTCGTGACCGGTGCAGGGATTTCCGCCGACTCGGGATTGCCCACCTATCGAGGTGTAGGCGGTTTGTACGAGGATTTGAATACGGAAGAAGGGGTCCCTATCGAGGTGCTGCTCTCGGGCGAGACCTTCGCTCGACGGCCGGATCTGACCTGGAAGTACATCGGCCAAATCGAAAAGGCCTGCCGCCAGGCCAAGTGCAACGGCGCTCACAGGTTCATGGCTCGACTCGAGCGCTTTCTCGATCGCGTCTGCGTGCTGACCCAGAACGTCGACGGCCTGCATCGGCAGGCCGGCTCCGAAGCGGTGATCGACATCCACGGCGACATCCACCACCTGCTGTGCACCCGCTGCGAGCACGGCTTCAGCGTCCAGGACTATGCGGCACTCACGTTGCCCCCGCACTGCAAGCGTTGCGATGGGCTCGTGCGGCCGGATGTGGTGTTGTTCGGAGAGATGCTACCTATCGACAAGATCGAACGACTGCGTCGTGAAGTCGAGCAGGGCTTCGATGTCGTCTTCAGCGTCGGAACGAGCAGTCTGTTCCCTTACATCACGGCCCCACTGCTGCGCGCCAAGGCGTTGGGCCAGCCGACGGTCGAGATCAACCCTGGCCAGACCGAGCTGTCGGACGAAGTCGACGTGAAGCTCGCACTGGGTGCCGAGGCCGCGTGCGAGGGCATCTGGACGCGCTTCGTGCACTTGCGTGGGCTGGATCCAAACGCCCTGCCCT
>JAKSBK010000484.1 GCA_022361155.1 Pseudomonadota bacterium | reverse complement strand
GATGATGAGTGCTATTCCAAATATGATCGTATTTGACATTGCAAAGTAATCCAGTACGCCAAGCTGTGTAAGGTCTTCGAAGTTGAAATACAGGCTGCTGTTGAAAACGAGAGATCGGATTTCTACGATGTGCAGGATAAAGAAGAAATGCAGGCTTACGATAAAAAGCGGGAGTAAGAATTCGGGAACCTTGATTTTTGATTCTTTTGTCAAAACTTTTTGAGAGACAAATGCTAAAGCAAGGACGAGAATACCATTCATGAAATAGTCCACCTGAGTGGGATTTACCAATGAAAATCCATAATCAGGATGTGCAGCATCAATGTTTGCAAACCGTTTTGACCAATCAAAAAGATAGAGTAGCCCCCTGATTCCCATGAGGATAAAGAAACCCGGTAAGTATATATGTATGAAGTAAAATGCAAGGCAGGTAAAAATGGCCAGGTAAATGCTCAGAAAGAGGGCGTTCAGCAATATTGACCGATGTCTCGATACAGGTTTTAGTGAGATGTGTTTTCTTTCAAACTCGTCCTTATGGATCTCGACAATAAATTCTGACCCCAGATTGAGGTTGTCAATGACCGATCCGGTTAAAAAGGAATCTCTTTCAATAATATCCAGGCAAACCATTATTTCAAATCCCTTGTAATCCTGGACCCTGCATGTGTCTTCACTTGCTGAGTCAATTACCCAGAATAAGGTTCTTTGGTCCTTCCTAACTGTGCAAGTTGTCCCATTATTTGACAGATCATCAGAAATGGTTTTGAGTTCCCGGAGTTGAGGAATATTCAGATCAGAGGCTATGAGTTTATTGAGGAAATTATCATCAGTTAGCGTAAAAAAGGTTGAATTGAAGGTGTTGTCAATATAGTTGTCAACCTCTGAATTAGATGATTCTAATGACCTGGGCCAGAATGTAATGACATCAGCGATAATGGTAAAGCCAAGGAAGATGCCTAAGAGTATGAGGCCTTTCGATTTCATAAGTAACTACGAAAATAAGCAATTACATATTAAATATTGTCATAATATAATTGACTATTTGGGAGAGTTGACAACTTGAGTTAAAGTATTTTTCTTTGTACCGTGTGATCTATCGCTCATTTTAAGTAATGAGAGGAAAGTCCGGACAACGTAGAACGCCGTACCAATTCATCATTGGGCCATGCAAATGGACAGAAAGTGTCACAGAAACAAGACTTCCCCGTTCTCGGGGTAAAGGTGAAAACGTGAGGTAAGAGCTCACGGGTCTGTTGAGTAATTTTCAGACTGGATAAACCTTGCGGGTTGAAATGCCAAGTAAACTTTGATTCATTTTTGAGTAGGGTTGTTCGCTCTATTGATCTTCAGTCAAAGTGGGTAGGCAGAGGAGATAAATGATAGATATCCCTTTTGGGAAACAGAATCCGGCTTATAGCACAAATTAAAAATGTCTTTTTGGGATGTCCGAAAAGGCATTTTTCTTTACTACTTTTTTGATCTAACTGAGATGATTTTCTGATTTGTGGGTTGGTTAAAATCCACCCCTTCTGTATTATTATGGGTTGATTAAAATCTACCCCTACGATTATTATGGGTTGGTTAAAACCAACCCCTACGTATTATATTTTTCTGTTTTACTGTATGGCTGTTTTTTTTGAGGGTTGAATGAATCCACCCCCTCTGTATTATTATGGGTTGATTAAAATCCACCCCTGTGTATTATTATGGGTTGGTTAAAATCCACCCCTGTGTATTAT
>JAKSBK010000483.1 GCA_022361155.1 Pseudomonadota bacterium | reverse complement strand
GATTCACCTGAAAGCCTCCCTTTCGGTGTTCTGGTTGAGGTTGTACAACCCCCAAAACATCGGGCTTTCAGGGTTTAATCCCTGCAAAATGAAGAAAAGTGCGCTTGGTCAGGGTCTAGCAATCGTGTCCCGAGGTTCTCGAGCTTTGATCGTCGTGGTCTTGCTGGCCGGAGGCATCGCGTACTTCCTGTACGGGACGCAACGCAACGCCGGGCCTCGGTCGGGCTCCAACCTCGAGCCCGCATCCGGCCTCAGGCTATGGTACCCGGCGCCGGCCACCGATTGGATGACCCAAGCACTGCCGATCGGGAACGCATACATGGCTGCCATGCTGTTTGGGGGGATCGACGAAGAGCACATACAATTCAACGAGGAAAGCCTGTGGGCCGGCGGCCCGGGCGAATGGGACCGCTACCGCGGCGGCAATAGGGCGTCGGCGTATCGAGCGCTTCCGGAGATACGCCGCCTGATCAAGGAAGGCAACTACGCTGAGGCCCATAGGATCGCCCGGCGAGAGCTCACCGGAGTGATCAAGAACCCTGATAGCGCTGAAGATTACCCTTTGTGGCAAGGCTTTGGTGCTTACCAGCCTTTTGGGGATATCCACATCGCCGTACCGGGTCAGAAGAACATCGTGGACTACTCTCGCTCGCTTGATCTGCGCCGTGCAGTCGCCGAGGTGCGCTACCGCAGCGGTACGGTGACTCACCAGCGCCAGTATTTTGCGAGCTATCCGGCGCGCCTCTTGGTGTTCAAGCTACAAAACGATGCACCGCACGGCCAAGATTACAGGATCAAGCTAAGCTCGCCTCATCCGGTTACCTTCAGCAGCAGCAACAATCGATTGACCATGAAGGGTGCGCTCGCGAACAACGGCATGGCGCTCGAGGCGCGCATGGAGATACGCAGCCGAGGGGGTGGCAGCATCCGCATTGAAGCTGGCCAGGTCGTGGTGCAGGGCGCTCGGGAGCTGGTTGTGCTGTTGTGCGCAGCCACCGACTACCTGCTCGACTACCCCGGCTACAAGGGCCGCGACTATGCTGCCCTCAACGAAGCGACTTTGAACGCAGCGAAGGACAAGGACTTCGATCTGCTGCTGCATGAGCATCTGGCGGACT
>JAKSBK010000482.1 GCA_022361155.1 Pseudomonadota bacterium | reverse complement strand
GCACCCACATTCGCCTTCACTCAGGGCCCGCGGAAGAAGAGCTCATCCATTTCGCCGGTTCTGACCAGCGCTGGCCGTGTTGCTCCTCCTCAGAGTATTCCCAGTACTCCTCGTCGTCGCGCCTCGCCAGCGGCGCCCAGTCCTCGCCGAAACACACGAGTTATTCTCCCGCGGGCCCTTATGGATTTCAGCAAAACCAGACCTGCATCGAGGCCCGTTCGGCTGATGTCGCTATCTACCGCCCGTCGCGCTGGGTTCGGTGCAAGGGTGACTCGATCGGCTGCGGCTGTGCAGGGCGGCGCGCTGGCGACTTTCGCCGTCGTGTGCGTGTTGTCGAGCGCGCAGATGACGCTTGCCCAGCGCCGATCCGAGCCGCGACCAGTCATCGTGGTGGGGAGCAAGAACTTCACCGAGAACCGCTTGCTCGGCGAAATCATGGCCCAGCTCATCGAGGCGCGGACACGCCTGCGGGCGCAGCGACGCGTCAACCTGGGCGGTACGACGGTGGTATTCGCCGCGCTGCAAGGCGGCGAGATAGATTTGTATCCCGAGTACACAGGGACGGGATGGAGCATCCATCTCGGACGCACCGAACGCGTGAGCGATTCGCTGCAAGCCTTCTTGCATGTCGCCGAGGCTTTCGAGCGTCGCTACCAGAGCACCTGGCTGCACCCTTTCGGCTTCAGCAACAGCTACGCGCTGGCCATGCACGAGGGTCTGGCCGAGGAGCTCGAGGTCAAGCGGATTTCAGACTTGAAGCGGCACCAGGATCGCCTGCGCGCGGGCTTTAGCCACGAGTTCCTCAAGCGTGAGGACGGCTATCCCGGCCTCGCCAGCGCCTACGACCTCAAGCTGGGCGATCTACGGGGTTTGGAGCACGGGCTCGCCTACCAGGCGCTGCAAACGAACAAGACGGACCTCATCGACACCTGGACCACCGACGGGAAACTGCTGCGCTATCCGATCCGCGTCCTCGAGGACGATCGGCACTTCTTTCCGCCCTACGATTGCGCGCCCCTGATTCGCAACACGACGCTCGAGCGGCATCCGGAGCTCCGCAGCCTGTTGAACGAGCTCGGGTTTCTGATCGACGACGACACGATGCGGGAGCTCAACTTCCGCGTCGAGGAGGGGGGCGGCTCCTTTTCCGGGGTCGCGCGCGATTTTCTGAGCGCGCACGGTCTGCTTGCGGTCGATCGGGCCCAAGGTCCGCGGGCTGTGGCCAGCAGTGGTCTGCTTCCGTTTCTATGGTCGCGCAGGGATGTCACGCTTCGGCTGGCACTACAGCACCTCGGCCTGACCGTGCTCGCCGTTGCCCTCGCCGTGATCGTCGCAGTACCGCTCGGGATCGTGCTGACTCGCAAGACCAGGTTGGTACCTGTAGTCATGGGCGGGGCGGGCGTCCTTCAGACCATCCCAAGCCTGGCGCTGCTGGCGTTCATGATCCCGGTACCGGGACTGGGCCTCGGCGCCCGGTCCGCGGTCGCAGCCCTGTGTCTCTATGCGCTGCTTCCGATCATCCGCAACACCTACAGCGGAATCCGAGATGTCGACCCCGATCTCCTGGAGGCTGCCCGGGGCATGGGGCTCAGGGATAGGGAGCTGCTCGCGAAGGTGGAGTTGCCTCTGGCGACACGCGCGATCATGGCCGGCATCAGAACCTCTACGGTGATCAGCATCGGCGTCGCCACGCTGGCGGCGTTCATCGGCGCGGGTGGGTTGGGCGACCCCATCGTTACCGGACTGCAGCTGAACGACAGCTACCTTATTCTGTCGGGGGCCTTGCCCGCGGCCATGCTCGCCCTGTGCGCCGACTTCGTCTTGGGCTACGTGGAGCGAGCGCTCATCCCCCGTGGCGTGAGGACGTAAGCGGCTCTGGCGCCATTGTGGACAGGAGCTCGTTAGGCGTAGCGGCGCTTCACGTAGTCAAAAACCGCGCGCAGCCCCATGGCTTCCCCGCCCTTGGGGCGGCCCGGCTTGCCCTCCAGGTTCCAACCCATGAGATCGATGTGCGCCCAGTTCACGGTGTCCACGAAGTGCTGCAGATACAGGGCCGCGGTGATGGCCCCACCATAGGGAGCGGACGCCGCATTAGCCAGGTCCGCGACGTCGCTCTTGAGCATCTCCCGATAGGGCGAGTGCAGCGGCAGCCTCCATAACGGGTCGAACTGCCTGTGGCCGCTCTCGAGCAACCCGCGAGCCGTGGCGTCGTCGTTGCAAAACAGCGCGGGCAACGAGGTTCCGAGGGCCACGCGGGCGGCGCCCGTCAGCGTCGCGAAGTCGAGCAGCAGATCCGGCTGTTCGCTGGCGCCTTCGTGCAGCGCGTCGCCAAGCACCACGCGACCCTCGGCGTCCGTGTTGTGGATCTCGACCGTCGATCCGCCGCGGGTGGCAACGACATCGCCAGGCCGGTAGCTGCGGCCCGAAACGGCGTTTTCCACCGCCGGAACGAGCACGCGCAGGCGCACAGGAAGCTGCTCCGACATGATCCATTGGGCCAAGCCCAACACATGCGCGGCCCCTCCCATGTCTTTCTTCATCAGCCTCATTCCGGCGGCCGATTTGATGTCCAGACCTCCGCTGTCAAAGCACACGCCCTTGCCCACGCAGGTGAGCTTCGGATGTTCCTCGCTACCCCATCCGAGCTCGATCAGACGAGGCTCGTGGCTGCTCGCGCGACCCACCGCATGGATGGCAGGGTAGTTTCGCGCCAGCAGATCCTGGCCCACCGTCTCGCTGAACCGAGCGCCGTGCTCGGCTGCGACCGTGCGTGCCGCGTCGGCCAGGTGCTCGGGCATCATGTCGGACGCCGGCGTGTTGATCAGGTCCCGCACCAGGAATGTGGCCGCGCAAGCCCTGCTGTTGGCCTGCCGCACTTGCTCCGGGACGCAGAGCGTCGCGCGAGCCTCCGTTTCGGCTTTGCGGTAACGCCCAAAGTGGTAACCGGCAAGGCACCAGCCCAGGCTCCACTGGGCCAGCGTGGGCTCGGAGACGTTCGTAGCTACGCGGAAGGGCTTCGCGGGCAGCATGCTCGCCAACTCGGCGAGCTGGAACATGCTCGGCGTTTCGTTCGCGACGACGAGCACACCGGTGAGCGCTCCCCCCTCTCCGGGCAGCGCCGACCATGCGTTCGCGTTCGGTCGAAAGCCACGACTGTCCAACCAGTTCTGTACGCGCGTGTCTTGAGCGGCCTTCCACTGCCCGTAGTCCTCCTCTGCCACCACGAAGATCGGATGCGGCTGGTCTCCGGAGGTGCTGCTGCCCGTCAAAGGTATCATGCATCGTGTATCGCACAGCGATGTCCCCGTTTCAATTCACGTGCTCGATGACCACGCGCCGCGTGCCGGTTATACCCGGCGCCGTGACCAGTCGCGTCCTGGCCGGCTTGGTGTGGCTGCGCGTCGCGGGGGGCTGTGGCGCGGGGGCGCGCTTCCGCTTCCATCCGGCGTGCCCTAACCCCAAAGGGTCATTGAAACCCGAGGTGGCTGGCTGCTAGTCAGGGTCGACGCATGACTCGTGGGCAACCAGCAATTGTCTTATGGGCCATGGCCCGGTGGTCAGCGCGGCTATACCTATGGGGCACGGCTCCATGGGAACCATTTACGAGGAAATCGGCTGCAGGATCGCGGAGCTACGCAAACGGCGTGACTGGACGCAGGAGCAGCTGGCCGAAGCTGCGAAGCTCACCACCTCGTACGTGGCCCGTATCGAGGCTGGCAAGCGGCAGGCTCGCCTGGAGTCGCTCGCGAACCTTTCCGGGGCGCTCGGTGTGAGCGTGGCCGACGTGCTACGCAGCGCCGAAGGCTATACCGAAGCGCCCGCCAGCGGGGTCGTAGAGGAGCTCGGTCAGATCGCCGCTACGTTGCCCGCGTCCGACGTCGAGTTGCTGATCGGGATAGCCAAGCGCTTGCGCCAGCTGCGCGAGTCATTGCGACGCGACCGGTCCAAGCGCCGAGAACGGAGCCGTGGCGATCAACGCCGCACCCGCTAGCCCCGCATGGCCTGCACAGGCCGCCCACTGCGGGCTACCCCATCGATGGGCAACAGCCTGGCGGAGCGGCTGCGGTGGCGGCCGATCCGCGGTCGAAGCGCGCAGGCGTAGTCGGCATGATGTCGAGGGACCACGTTTGCCCGGCAGGTCATGTCGTATTGCCCAATGGGCATGTTTTGCTAAGCCAACAAAGGTGGATGGTCCCTGGGGTGGACCCGGTTTTTGTTGAGCTTGAGCGTTTGGACGGTGGATCAGAGATGAGTGGGCGCCTAAACGTGTTGGTGGTGGACGATCAGGAGAGCATGCTTCGCTGCCTTCGCCGCTCCTTGAGTGCCAAGCACCGAGTCCAGATCGCCAAGGGACCTGAGCAGGCCCTCTCGCTGATCCGGAACAGCGCCATCGACGTAGCCATCGTGGACTACGAGATGCCCGAGCCGGTTGGACTCGATCTGCTTGCAAGCATCCAGGCGCTGGCGCCCCAAGCTCGCCGCGTACTCATGTCCGGCGACGAGTCCTTGCGGCTTTCCACGCTACCTGCGTTCGTTGACGGGTTTCTCCGAAAGCCCTTTTCGAACGGCGACCTGCTGGCAGCGCTAGAGCGCCGAACAGTCTGAATCCCCTGCAATCCTGCGTCTTTCGCTCCGGCCCGGCTTGCCTCCTCGCTCCCCGCTGCCGTGTAGCGCTGCTACGGGTGCCGGTACTTGCGCGAGGCTCGCCAACACCGGCCAGAGGTGTGGCCGGAGCCGTCGGCACGAAGCGGCTTTTTTGGCATGAGCCCTGAGCCGGAGGGCATCGGCATCGCAGACTCGGCACGGCGTAGCCCTAGTCGCGAAACAGGCTCGGTCGCGTGCAGAATTGGCTTTTTTTCTTGAATGTTGTCGCGTAAGGTTTGGGCATCATGTCCAAGACCACTGCAATCAAAGAGCCCTACAACAAGACCGCCATCTTGACCGAGCTCGCGGAGAGCACCCAGCTGTCCAAGAAGCAGGTGTCTTCGGTCCTTGATGAGCTTGGCGTACTGATCGAGCGCCACATCAAAAAGCGCTCAGCCGGCCAGTTCGCGCTGCCCGGCCTGTTCAAGATCACAACCACCCACAAGCCCGCCACCAAGGCCCGCAAAGGCATCAACCCCTTCACGAAGGAGGAGACCGTCTTCAAGGCCAAGCCGGCGCGCACCGTGATCAAGATACGGCCGCTCAAGAAGCTCAAAGACATGGTGTAATGACATGATGGTGTAAGGCACAGCCCCCGCGACCTCCTGCTGCAGGCACGGCCGCCGTTGTCCGCAGGCCGGAGCGTGCGCGCCCTTGGGCGCTTGGCCGGGGATGTGCCGTCGAGGGATGTGCCATGCACCGCACGCGTGCGAGGTCACGCTTGCACCATTGGGTCAATTGCCGGGATTGGACGCCATGAGTAAAGCCGTCCAGTGGCGCAGCGAGCTGGCGGTGGCATGGCGCGCAGCGCAGCGAGCTGGTGCGCTGCAGCTTGCCAGGCGCAGCGAAGTTGGGGCGGTGCAGCGCAAAGTCGACGACACGCCGGTGTCGGAGGTGGACACGGCGTGCGAGGTGCTCATCCGGGAGGAGTTGCTGGCGGCGTTTCCAGACGACGGGCTCGTAGGGGAAGAGTTGCCGCCCGTGGCCGGCAGCAGCGGGCGCATCTGGGTGGTCGACCCCCTGGATGGAACTCGGCCATTCCTGCGCGGCATTCCCACCCACTCGGCCTTGGTTTCGCTGGAGGTGGACGGAACGCCGGTCGTGGGGGTGATTCACCTGCCGGCGTTGGGGGAGACCTACTGGGGGAGCGCAGGAAGTGGAGCGTTCCTCAATGGTCAGCGGCTGCGCGTGTCCACGACCAGGGCGCTCGCAGAAGCGATGGGCTCGACCTTCGGCGCCGCGTTCTTGGGGGATGAGCCGCTTGGTACGCGACTGCTCGCGCTGGAGGCGCGCTGGAGCTATTCGTATGGGTTCATGGACGCCTACTCTCATGGATGCGTCGCAGCAGGTCGGCTCGACGCGCTGGTCAGCCCAGTGGATCGACGCTGGGACTGTTCCGCGGCTTGCTGCATCGTCCGGGAAGCGGGCGGACGGTACAGCGACCTGCATGGGGAGCCCAGGACCGACAGCGGCGGCATCGTGGTGTCCAACGGCCTGCTTCACGAGCAGATCCTTGCCGTGCTCAACGCGAGCTGACTTTCGTTGCTAGAGCCTCAAAAGGAGACGTCAGCGCGCGTCGATGGGAGCTCGCGGCGCGGACGCAGCCTGACCCGCATCACGCCGGTCGTATGCCTGCACGATGCGCTCGACCAGCGCGTGGCGCACGACGTCTTGATCGGTGAACCAGCAGCATTTGATGCCGGTGGTGTTGTCCAGCAGCTGCAGTGCATCGGATAGACCGCTCGAGGTTGCCTCAGGCAAGTCGACCTGCGTCACATCGCCGGTGATCACTGCCTTGGAGCATACCCCCAGTCTGGTCAGAAACATCTTCATCTGAGGGATGGTCGTGTTTTGAGCTTCGTCGAGGATTACGAAGCTGTCGTTGAGTGTGCGTCCGCGCATGAAGGCGAGCGGCGCCACCTCGATGCTGCCCCGTGTGATGAGGCCGTGCGCGGTTTCGGGGTCCATCATGTCGTGCAGCGCGTCGTACAGCGGCCTCAGGTAGGGATTGACTTTTTCCGCCAGGTCGCCCGGCAAGAAGCCGAGCTTCTCACCCGCCTCGACCGCGGGTCTAGCCAGTATGATGCGTGAGATGCGTTGCTGCCGCAGATCGCTGACTGCCATGGCCATGGCCAGGTAGGTCTTGCCCGTGCCGGCCGGTCCAACTCCAAACACGATATCGTGGGTGCGGATGGCCTCCACGTACCGTTTCTGTGCGAGACCCTTGGGCGTGACCTTGCGGCCCCGCATCGCTGTGAGAACAACGTCCTGGAACACATTGCGAAGCTTGACCTCAGGATCCTGCTGCAGAGTCCGGATGCTGAACGCCATATCCGCGTCCGACATCGTGGCTCCGTGTTGCAGCGCGTCGAAGAGCTCGGCCAACGCTCGCTCGGCCTTTCTGACGTCACCTTCTGCCCCCTTCAGCCGAATGGTGTTGCCGCGCAGTCCGGCCTCGATACCGAATTCCTGCTCCAGGATCGACAGTCGCCTCGCCTCGGGACCGGTCAGCGCCAGCAGCAACCCGGTGTCTGCGACTTCGACGTCGGCCGCGACGGTCCCGGCCTTCTTGCCGCGATCGGCGCTCTGTAGCCGTGCCGCGCCCTCCGCGCCAGCCGTGTTCTTTTCGTGAATCGCGCTCCCCCCGCGAATCGCGGTACTTTCTTGAACCGATGTGAGCTTGGGCGGTTGCGAGGTGGGCATGCGCCTGCGCACTGACCACTCTACCACGATCGAGCCCTGCGGACACGTTCGCGTTCGGGCCCTTACCTTAGCCCAAGGAGATGCCGAGCTCTTGCCTGAGTCGGAAGTACTCCGGCGAAACGCTGTACAACAACAGCTGGCGAACACGCTCCTTGCGAGGAACCGCCGCGCCATCCTCGGGGCTAGCGTCGATGACTGCCTTGGACACCTTGAGGTCGTTTGCCAAGACCAAGCCAACACGGTCCGCCGTAAGGTCGACTCCGGCGATCCAACGCCTGAGATCCAGCTCGGGTTGCTCTTGCAGCAATCGCTGAGTAAGGCTTCTCAGCAACTCGCGCTGTGGGCCCATGATCTGCGCCTGCAGCAGCCGCAGGCGCGCGTTCACTTTCTGTGTCAAGTTCGCTGGTACCGGGAACTGGGGCGTGTGCAGCTTGATGGCAGCGATCAGCCAGCCCCGAAGACCGGTGCCTGTGGGCACTACGTATCGCAGGACATGGCCCTGATGATAGAACGATAGGTGCCTGGCTGCGACAAAGGCTAGCGCTTGCTCGGGCCCGCCCCCTCTAGCCGCTTCGCCCATGCCAATGGAGGGCGGGGCCGTGAGCAGGAACGACACGCCGCCAGGGTCGCCGGGCCGGTGGTAAAGCACCGGCAGAGGTATCTGCAGCGTAGCCGCGACGTAGGCGAGCATCTGGGTCATCGCCGCGGAGTCGTTTTCTGGGTCGGCCCGCTTCTGTTCCGAGACACCGAAGGCAGCGGGAGCTTGTCCGAGACCTGTCACTGCGCACGAAGCAACGACCGAGAAGATCCGCGTGACGAGCGGCTCCTGCTGCGGGTGCGTGATCAACGTGTTCCACATGTCCTCGCTTACCGACTGTGCGATCCGAGGTAATCGAAGCGTTCGATATTTCTTGAAGAAGCGCTCTTCCTCGATGTCGGCCATGCTCAGCGAACGCAGGGCCTGGCACAGGCACCACGAGGCATCCGCCATCTTCATGCCTGTATAGATGCGACGTAACGCCTGGTAGGACTCGATCTTGTACGCGTTGAGGCTGAGCGTGCGGTGATGGGCCTCGATGGCTTTGTCGAAGAAGCGAGCGGGCTCGGCTGTATAGATGCTGGTGAGGTGCTCGTTGCGCTTGCGGTTGTCCGGCTGCAGCCGCTGTGCTTCCTCGTAGGCCGCCACGGCGCCTTCGAGACGGCCCAAGTGGCTTTCGAGCACTTCGCCCCGCGCGTCATGCAAAACGGCCAGCTCCGAGGCCTCGGCGGATTGCGCGAGTCGCTGCGCCTGCGCGAGGTAGGTCTGCTCCAGCCGCTCCCAGTCCTGATTGTGCGACAAGCACTCGACCAATCCGGCGAACGCCTGGGTCAAACCCGCATCGCTTGCAAGAGCTGCCTCGTAGTAGTCGGCAGCCTCCTGGTAGCGGCCGAGCTCGTTCTGAGCGATGGTGGCTGCGGTATTGTAGTACTTGGCAAGCTGGGTTGGCTCGTCGATCATCTTCGCGATGCGCAGGATGACCTCGATGAGGCGCGGCCAATCCTGACCATCCGAGTACAGAGCCATCAGTCGCGTCAAGAGGTTGCGATCGTCGGAATGCAGCTCAAGCGCAGCGACGTAGTGCGTGGCGGCAGCGTCGCGATCACCCAAGTGCTCGCTGAAGACTTCCCCGATATCCACAAGAAGCTGGAAGCGGTCGCTCGCGCTGGCCAGCTTGGCTCGCAACTGCAAGGTATCTATCAGCTCGCTCCACTGGCGCGCTTCGCGGTAGCCGCGGCTCAACGCTTCGAGCACGTCTGGACTCTGGGGCCGGATTTCCGCTGCCATCCGGAACCAATCGATCGCCCGCCGCACGTTGCCGTTCTTGAGAGCGGCATCTCCCGCCGACAGCAACAGCCGCACGCGCTGTGTCACATCCAGCTTACGTTCGAAGCGCCGCAGCAACTCGCGGTACGCCCTTTCGGCAGCTGCTGCATCCCCCGTCTCGACGAGCAGCGCTGCAAAGCGCTCGCGTGCTTCGGGGTTGTCGGGGTCCGCCTGGATGGCACGCTGCACGGCCTGCTGCGCCTTGTCGAGGTTGCCGAGGCGCTGGAAGCTGTCTGCTGCCAGCAGGCAAAGGTCACGCTGGACGCCGGGCTTGAGACCACAGTCGTCTTCGAGCAACGGCGCGAGCTGTTCCGCGGCCAGCGCGTAGTCGCCGCGACGATAGCCGATCTCGCCAACACCTAGAGCGGCTTGCATGCAATTCGGATCGAGCTCGAGGGCCCGGATGAATGCTTCGCCCGCCTTTTCGTCCTCTTCAAGCTCGTTCTGGTACAGCTGACCCAGCTCTGCGAACAGCTGTGCTTGGGCCGCGGGTTGTTGCGTCACGCCGAGCTCGTGCTCGATCAACTCGATCGCTCCCTGGTGGTCGCCGCGCTCTGCAACCAGGGTACGCAATGCGTGCAAAGCCTCGACCGTGCCGGCGTCATCGGCTAGCGCAGCTTTGTAGCGTTCGATCGCGCGATCCTTGTCCCCGTGCTCCTGCAACAGGCGCGCCGCGCGCACTCGTAAGGCGGCCCGCTTTCCGGGGTCGCCTTCGCCCGATGCCAGTCGATCGATCGCCTCCAAGGCAGCTTCCGCGTCCCCGGACTGTGCCTTGAGCCGCGCCATGGCTTCCAGTGCTTCGGGGTGCTGATCGTGCAACGACAGCACGCGCTCGAGGACTCGCGCGGCGCGCTCCGGCGCTCCGAGGTCCGCCATCAACACGTTGGCCTGTTCAAGCAGCAAAGACACCTTGCGCTGGTGGTCCGAGGTGACCTGGGCATGGCGTTCCAGGGTAGCTGCGACGTCGTCGAGCCGCTGGAGGCGCCGATAGATGCGCGCCAGAGCGCTGTTCGCCACCTCGTGATCCGGGTCGATTCCCACGATCTGCTCGAACGCGGCCGCGGCCCTTTGCGGATCGTCGAGCCGTTGCTCGGCCACACTTCCAAGCCGCTCCAGCAGCTCGGCTTTCTGCTTTGGCGTGGCTGCGAGCTCCAACTGTGCTTGAATCACGTCCGCCACTGGACCGAAATTACCTAGCTCCGTGTAGCAGCGTTCGAGCCCTTGCAGCGCCGTTAGATTACGGTGGTCGGCTTCCACTGCGGCCGCGTAGTGCACGGCTGCTTCCTCCGTCTTGCCGGGTCGCTGTTCGTAGCTCTGTGCAAGCTCGTTGAGCAGCTCGGCCTTGCCTGGTCCCTGAGTCACGACCGCCTGCTTCGCCAACAACTCGGTAAGCGCCTCGCTATCGCCGCGCTGCTTCAACAGGTCCCGCAAGGCCGCACTGGCGACCGGGTGCGCGGGGTCCTGTTTCAACACCCAGCGCAGCTGGCGCTCGGCTTCGGGGATGTCGTGCAGCTTCTGTGCCGTGATCACCGCGGCCTCCGCGCGGAAGTCGCGTGCCTTGACCGGGTTGGAGGCGCTCTCCGCGCGCTGGGACAGAACGCCCACAAGCTCGGGCCACGACTGCGAGATGCGGTAGATCTCCGCCATCGCATCGAACGCTCGCTCGTTGGCGGGATCGATCGATAAGGCGTTGGAGAACGCGGGCAGCGCCAGGTCGGGACGATTCAGCCGCTCGGCGTACCAGCGCCCCAGGATGACATGAAGCTGAACAAGGTCCGCGGCCCCCTGTTTGCGATCGGCTTCTGCGCTGCCGTGCTCGGGCAACGTCTTTCTTTCGGCATGCTCGTCTTCGCGCGCGGCGGCGGCATCGCGCTCGGCTCGCGCGGCCTCGACCTCGCGCTGCGCACCTTGCACCGCTTGCTGGGTCTTTTCGACCTCGCTTGCGGCAGCCTCGGACTGCAGGCGCAGTTCTTCAGCCTCCTGCACGCGCACCTCTGCCACGCTGGCCGCCTCGGTCGCGGCCTGGTGCGCTTCTTCGGTAGCCCCTTCGGCCTCGGCTGCGGCTTGATGCGCCTCGTAGGCGTCGACGGCTCGCTCGGCGGCAAGGTGCGCTTCCTCGGCGGCTCGTTCGGTGTCTTCGAGTCTCGATGCCGCCTCGGTGGCGCGCTGGGTCAGCTCCTCCAGGTTTTCGCGCAGCAAGGCGACCCGCCGCGTGGCTTGCTGCAGCACTTGTTTGGAGCCTTCAGCGCCGGTTGCACCTGCTAGTCCTTCGCCGCCCTCTAGTCCTTCGCCACCCTCCAGTCCTTCGCCGGCCTCCTGTTCGTGGCTGAAGCTCGCGGCCAGCTGCTCGGCCACTTCGGTCAGTGTGGCGACCGCCAGCTGCCAGCGGTCGGGCGTGGTGCCGAGGCGTTCGACCTCGCGCAGCGCGCGCTGGTCGCGCGGAGCATCGCCGAGCGCCTGGACCCAGGCGGCGAACGCGGCTTCGGTGTCGTCGAGTTTTTCGTCGTACAGCGCGGCGAGCTCTGCCAGCAGATCCGCACGACGGGGCAGGCTCTGCTCCTTCTCGATCTTTGACAGCAGCAGCTCGCTGAGCGAGCCAGCGTCGCCCCGGGCTCGCCTCAGCGTCTCGATTCCGGCCAGAGCCACGGGGTTTTCCGCGTCGATTTCGAGAACCTGTGCGTAGGCCTGCTCCGCGGTCTGTGCGTCGTCCAGCTCCTTGTCGTAGATCCTCGCGGTGCGCAGCCGTAGGCCCAGCTGGTCCACGGGATCCTCTATACTAGCTACCACTTGCGCGTAGGCCTCCGCGGTCTCCTCCCACATGCCGGTTTCGGTGGCTATTTGCTCGAGCTCCAGCACGCGCTCCTCTTCGCTCGGGCGCTCGCGCAGCCGCTGCGCCGCCTGATCGAAACGTGCGCGAGCGGAGGCTGCCGGGCGCGGCGGAGGCACCGAATGGCGCGCAACGCTCTCCAGGGCTTGCAGCAGCTCGGCTGCCGATTCGCTGCGCTGTCTCGGGTTCTTGGCGAGCGCCCGGAGCACGGCGGCGTCGACGGCCTTGGGCAGGCGTTCCCTGCGCACCTGACTCGTGGGCGGCTCCGCAAGCGCAGACAGGTGTTGCGCGACCACGTCGATGGGGTGATCGGCCACGAACGGTGGCCTCCCCACCAGTACTTCGTAAACCAACACGCCAGCGGCGTAGATGTCGCTTTCGACGCTCGGTGTCCCGCCGCTCACGAGCTCGGGTGCCAGAGCCTTGGGCGTGCCGAGAAATGCCAGCGACCCGGTGCGTTCCTGCTTCAAGCTCACGCGCGAAAGCAGACGGTCGGTCCCGCAGTCGACCAAGACTGCATGGGGTTCGGCACCCGACATCAACAGGACGTTCTCTGTCTTGAGGTCACCGTGCACGATGCCCCGGGTGTGCAGCTCCTGCAGGGCGGTCAAGACATCGCGGAAGATCGGAAGCGCCGCCCCGAAACCGAGACCACGGCTTACGTTGACCCGCTCGGCAAGGGTCTGACCGTCCACATACTGGGCTGCCACCCACGGCCGAGCATCTTCCAGTTGTCCGACACCTACTATCGGCGCAAAACCGGGAAGACGCATGGACTGCATGAGCCTTGAAAGCGTCTTGTAACGCTGCACCGCCGAGCGGTCGTGGGCGTATTCGGGCCGAATGACTTTGAGCGCAACACGCTCGGCGCCTCCGCGCTGGGCCGGCTCGCAGAGGTAGACGACACCCAGTCCGCCCTCGCCGATCTTGCGCACGACACTCAGGTTGCCGACTTGGGTGCCGGGGCTCAGCTCCCCGTTCGCGCCGTGAGAGAGGTCCTTGAGCCGAGCATCGGCCCCTGGTGCGCTCAACACGATGGCGTCTGCCAAGGCTTGCAGGGCATCGTCCTTGGCGCAGCGTGTT
>JAKSBK010000481.1 GCA_022361155.1 Pseudomonadota bacterium | reverse complement strand
GTCACCGTCAGGATCCCCAAGACGGAGCCCGGCTGCGCGCCGGCCTGCCAGTAGCCGCGCACCAGCGCCTTTTTACCACCCACGACCGGAGCCATCTTGTAAGGTTTGGTCACCGGCTGGCCGCCCTTGACGAGCACGATGGCGTTGCCTTGGTTGATCTCCACCCGCACGATGTTGACGCCTTGAGCGCCGACGGTGGGCAACGGCGGCAGCGCAGTACCTCCCATCGGCGGCATGCCTCCTCCCACTCCCACTCCTCCTATGCCACCTGGCGGCGGAGCAACGGTTCCGCCCATCATCTGGCCCGCGGCGCCGCCTGCACCGGTCTGCGTGCCGGCGCCGCCGCCGGCTGTAGGAGCCGCGCCCGTGCCCGCCCGCTGCGCGGGGTAGTCTTGTCCCGAGCAAGCGGCGCCGACCATCACCGCCGCCCCGACCCATGGTATGCTGCGCATCCGAACAGCCCCGCTCCCTTTATAGCGCTCGACCCTCATTGATGGCCTCCTTACCAAGCCGTTGCCGATCCGCGAATCCATTACTTCGCGCGCGAAACCACTGCGACTTCAACTATCCGACATGTGACATACACGTACACGAATGGCAAGCTGCTTGCAACTGTCAGCGCGTTGCACCATAGCGCTACAGCGCCCGAGATTGGAAGGGCTGAGCACGAACAACGCACCGATCGCTAAACTGCTCATTCGTACAGGTTTTGGCTGCCGCAGGGTACAAAGCAAGCGTGTGGACCTGCTTATCCTGCCACTACTCCACAAGTGCCTCAGTGTAGCCAAAACGGTCGTGGCGCCTAGTGGATCCGGTCCAGAAATATGGTCACATCGGTAACAGGTCGGGACACCCTTACAGCATGGCTGGAGCTTTGCCACATCGATCGCCGGTGATCGGCTAGCGTTTCTGTCCGGCAAAACGTCGCGATCGTACCGAGCCGCAGTGTGCTGGCTCTACCCGCTACCCACCCAAGGTCGCGGCCTGGGCGAGCCAACGAATGACCTTACGGTTACGGATTGCACACCCGATCCGCAGGATTGGCGGCGCCTGCCAAAGCGAACCGCCGGCGTGACCCGTCGAGCGCAAGGTCAAAGGCCGGGGCTGGCTAACGGGTGACTTTCAGATTGCGCACCAGATCCGCGGGATTGGTCGCCGCTGCGCGAGCCGTGTCGAGGGTGATGAGCCCGTCGCGAACGAACTCCTTGAGCGTCAAGTCAAAGGAGTGCGACCCGTATTCATGCCGTCCCGCGTCGAGCGCCTGGTTGAGCCCTCGGAGGCGATTGGGATCGCGAATGCAGTCCTGCACCGTAGGGCTCATGGTCAGCACCTCGGTCGCCAGGATCCGCTCGCGGGCGCCGCGGCGGCGGATCAGCCTCTGGGATACGATCGCGCGCAGCGAATCGGCAAGGCGATTGCGAGCCGCATCACGATGGTCGAGCGGATACATGTTGATGATCTTGGTCAACGTCTTGGCGGCATCGGCCGAGTGCAGGGTCGTGATCACCATGCGGCCGGATTCTGCCGCAGCCATCACGATGTCCATTTCGAACAGGGTGCGCGTCTCTCCCACGAAGACGATGTCGGGATCCTCACGCAAGGCGCCCTCGAGTCCCTGCTGTACGGTGTCGATGTCCCTTCCCACTTCGCGCTGCGAAAAGCTCGAATGCCTATCCTCGAACATGAACTCGATCGGCTCCTCGATCGTGACCACGTGGCGGGCGGCGTTGGCGTTGATGTAGTCGAGCATGGCCGCGATGGTGGTCGATTTGCCCATGCCGGTCGCCCCGGTGACGAGCACCATGCCCCGCGGAGCTAGCGCGATCCGCTTGATGACTGGCGGCGCTCGCAACGTGGCGAGCTCGGGAATCGGATGGGGGATGCGCCTGAGGGCAAGCGCCATGGTTGCGGACTGGCGGTACGCGTGTACGCGAAATCGACCGACGTTGGGCACCAGGCATGCGAAGTCGATCTGTTTCTCGACGAAGCGGTCGGCGGGCACACCTGCCAGGTTCGCTAGCTCCGCTGCCACGGTCTGGACGAACTCGGCGGAGAGCGCTGGATGCTCGAGCGGGCAGATTTCCCCCTCGATCCGCACCAGGGGTGCCACGCGTGCCTTCAGGTGAATGTCCGAGGCGTTGGCCGCCAGCGCCCCCTTGAGTATGCGCACGGCCGCGTCGAATACCTGCGGGTCGTAGGCAGCGACGGCGCGCTCGCTCATCGAGCGACCGTCACGCGGTTGCGACCGCCGTTCTTGGACGCATACAAGGCCCTGTCCGCGTCGTCGCAGAGCTTGGCCTTGAGCGCCCTGCAGCCCCGGCCTTGGATCGTGGCAAGCCCCAGGCTGGCAGTCATCCTGAACGGTCCTTTCGGGGAGCTCATGTTGGCCGCCTGGATCGCCATGCGCACCCGCTCGGCCACGGTGCGCCCGCCCTGCGACCCCGTGCCGGGCAGAATCAGGGCAAACTCTTCGCCACCGACGCGGGCCGCGACATCGCTGGCGCGCACGGCCTGTTGCAGGATCCCCCCGATCACCTTGAGCACCTCGTCGCCCACCGGATGCCCGTACGAATCGTTGACGCGCTTGAAGTGATCGGCGTCCACAAGCACCAGCGTGAGCGGGGTGTCTTCGCGGTCGGCACGCGCGAGGTCACGCTCGAGCGCGTCCTGGAACGCGCGGTGGTTGGCGAGCCCCGTGAGCGGGTCGGTGGCGGCCATGTGGGAGAGACGCTCGTTGGCGTTCTTCAGCTCTTGCGCGAGCTCCTGCTTCTCCTGCACCAGGCGTTCCAGCTTGGTCACCAGCTGCTGGTAGTTTTGGTTCATCGCGACGAGGGCGGCGTTGGCGTCGCGCAGCAGCGTGTCGATATCCACGAGCGGGCCCACATCGCGCGCGAACTCCCGTCCGGCTTCGCTCAGCATGGGTGGCAGCTCGTTGAGCACCTCGTCGACCACGCCCTCGGCCAGCCCCGCGGCCGCTGCTGCCTCGCGGGCCAGGCTGCGGCCCGTGGAGACGTCCCCGCCTTCGAACACCGCCGAAACCTGCTCAGCAAGCCAGCCCACCAGGGCGAGCTCGCCCTCGGGGGGCTGCTCGTCGTGGTGGTGCGCGATGGCGGCCACCATCGGCTCGGCGAGCCCCAAGGATTGCGCCAGCTGCACGCCCAGCGCTGGATGCTCGGCCGCTCCCGCCGCCCGCTCGTACATCAGGCGCGCGCGTGCGGGTGCACGAGCCGCTTCGGCCGCCGCGCCAAGATCCGTGCGCGCACGCACCAACAGGCCGCACTCGAGCAGAAGGCCGACGGTAAAATACTCCTCGGGAGGGCGTTTGCCCATGCGCTCGGCCAGCAGGCGCGCGGCTACTGCCCGCCGCAGGCACACCGCAAGCAGCGCATCGCCATCGCTGCCCCGAGGGGTCAGGTCGGAAACGCACAGGCTGAGCGCCAGGTTCCTGAGACTGCGCACGCCCAGCAGGCTGACCGCATGCTGAGCGTCGGTGATCCGGCGGCTAACGCCGTAGGCGGCGCAGTTGACGAGCGACAGCAGGCGCACCACAAACCCGGGGTCGCTAGCGCACAGGCTGCCCAGCTCGGCGGCCGTCACGTCCGGTTTCACTGCAGCCTGTACGATCTGTGCCGCGAGCAGAGCGGTGGGGCGGTCGCTTGATACTGTGGCGTCGTGGGCCGCGTGCACCATAGTCTCCAGCGGTGGAGTACTGCCTGCACCTAACGGCGCGGCCGTCGGACAACTTAACCTGCGTCGCGGCCGTTAGGACCCGACACCTCACACGTCGAAGAACAGGTTCAGGCCGAACCTGAGGTCGATCGCTCGCAACCTCGAGCTCGCATCGGGTGCCCAGAGTCGGAAAGTGACATCTCCGGCGACCCGTTTGGGCTCACCAAGTGTCGCGCCCAAGAGCAGACCAGCGCCCGCCTGCGCGCGCTCGAACTCGAGAAAGCGAAGCTCCCACTCGGGACCCACGAACGTACTGGAGCCGAGCTGCAAGGCCAGAGCGCCCGGCATGCGCAAGCCGGAGCCCTGCCCGCGACCCAGGCCGATATCGAGCAGGGCGGCCAGATCGACCCGCACGCTCGATCCCACGCGCACCCGAAGCGGAGGCCCGAGCGTCAACCGGGTGGCCACACCGGTCGCCGGAAGCCACAGGCCTGCGAGCAGGCCCGCCTGCGCTCCACCGCGAGCCAGCCGGTACAGGCCGTATACGAAGGGCTGGCCGTATTGCGTTTGCGGCTCGAGAACGACGGGCAGCAACAGGCCGCCAAGCTCCAGATCCTGGCTCACTCCGAGCCCCAGCCCCAGATCGAGCCCCACCCGATCGCGGCTGCTTCGAACCATCCAGGCGAGCTGGCCATCGAAGCGAAGCACACGAGACGGCAACACGAGGGGTCGCGCTGCGTAGCGCCGGGGATACCTGCGGGAAGCCTGCGCTGGCAGCGCACCGAGCGTCATCACCGCGAACGCAAGCGCAAGGGAGAGAGCGCGGCAGGGCATGGTCGCGATGTTAGCCCGCATCGGCCACCAACTTCGAGCTCGTTTTTGTGCAGGGCCCCTACTCGCAGGGCGTCATCTTGCCCGGGGGACGCGAGCAGCTCGACGCTGCGCGCGCGCGCACGCGGCGCTCGGCGGTCGGAATCGGCGGCGAAGATCTACCGCGGCGAGCCGACGCGTTGCGGGCGCCGCGCGGCTCGGGAATATCCAATCGAGGCGGCTTCGCGTCGTTTTCAAGCGCCGCGGCCACTGCCAGCCCTCGCATGGTCAACCGAGCACGGGTCGCGTCCACCAGACCTTCCTGCTCGAGCTCTACCAGAGCCCGCGCAACGACCGAGGGCGTGGAACCAATGGCCTCAGCGATGACACCTGCCTGTGCTGGCCGATCGGCTCGCGCCAGCTCGAACAGGGCATACAGGGTGGCGTGTGTCGTCTTTTTTACCACGGGTATCACAGCGTACCCCATATCTGGATAAATGTCCAGTTCCATGCAGGAACCAGCTCCAGCTATGGGGAGCCCCGCCCGGTGCGGTTTCCGAGAAAGCTCGAAAATACCAGAAAGCTTCCGGGTTTCAAGCACACCGCAGGTCCACACTCCCGGTCGCCGCGACCGTCTTTCGCCGTCCTGCGTAGGCCGGTGCGCGCACGCAACCGCACCGATCCCCAACCGACATCTGCTGGTATCACGATCCGGACTTCTCACAGCCGCGCGGACACGAGCACGAACTTGTTGTTATCGCGCCTCGTAGTCAGCTCGGTCACGGCGCGTTGACCCATGAGCCGGCGAAAAGCCCGCATCCTGGAGTGCTCCAGGACGAAGAACGCTCTGGTGCCTCGCCGTTCGTCCATCCAGTGTTTCACTTTCGCGTTGTCGAGGTCCATGAAGACCGCTGCGCGGTTGCCCGTGTAGAGGTTTTCGCCCTTCCAGTTCATCTGCCAGGCAACCAGAGGCTCGCCCGGGCCCACGCGCTCGCTGTAATAGCGTTTCATGAGCTGGCGCTGGCTCCAATGTGGGGACAGGTCGATCAGGTACACATCCAGACACCAGATCGTGAACGCGAGCGCAACGCCGAACAGACCGCCGATCGCCACTGGGCGCAGCCCCCGCAGGGCCATGCTCGCAGCCCAGAGGGTCGCGACCACTGCAAAGCCCGTTAGCATCGCGCGGTAGTCGAACTGCTCCGGCCAAGGCCGGCCGTAGTTGTAGACAAACAGATGAATCAACCGCTCGTAGCCGACGGGTCGTGTCCCGCTGGCCCAGGAAAGATCGCGCCCCACAAACGCGCACACACACGCACCGCAGGCGACCGCGGCGCTGATCGCTCGCTCGGAACGCCGTGGTCTGGGCTGTGTCGCTCGAGGGCCGGGCGTTTCGGACGCCACGTCCACGGACGCCTGGACCCGGTGCTCCCGCGTCTCGTTCGGTTCGTTCGGTTCACTCGATCCGTTCGATTCGGTGCCGTGAGCTGTCTTTACTCCGAGCTCCGACGCCGGCGCCGCGTCGGATGCCGGCCCGCTCGGAGCGGCCTGTCGAGCAGGCCGCAGCAGCCTGTGACCGGCAAGCGCCAGGCCTAGCCCGAGGGCCAGCAGCCCCGCACACAGGGGCCACGGCCACGGAGCGTCGAGCGCCCAGTGTGGTTGTTCACCGAGGCCCACGTCCGGAGGCAGCACGCCGCGCACGTCACCGCGCACACCTGCCACGCCCAGCAGCAGCGCAACCGCTGCCAAGCCGGCGGTCACGAGCCCCACATTGGCGCGCCACGCTGACCCCCTGGGAAGATCCAAGAGCCGATCCAGCAATACGCCGATCGCCATGGCCGCGGGCGGCACCACTGGAAAGATGTAGTGATGGAACTTCGTGATCATGGCGCTGAAGAGGCTGAAGGCAGCAACGAACCACAGCACCACCACCTGCAGCGTTTGGCTCTGCCGCAGTCCCCGCCGGCCCTCGTGCAGCGCCAGAGGTTGCGGCACAAGCCACAGCGAGAGCGCTGCGGGTGCGAGCGCGACCCACGGGAACATGCCGACACCCAGCTGTTCGACAAAGTACTGGATCGTGCCCTTGTCGCCGTGCACGCCGGTGGCAAGGCGGTTGAGGTGGTCGTGGATCAGAAGCCGATCCAGAAACGGTGGACCGTGACGGATGTACATGGCCACGAACCAAGGCGCGCCCACCACCGCGACGGTCAGAGCGCCTGCGCCGACACGCAGGCGTCCGCTAAGGAGCAGGTCCCACCGGCCCGTCACGAGCAAGTACAGCAGCGCCACGAGCCCCGGCAGCGCAAACCCCGGAATACCCTTGGCCATGAAGGAGAGCCCGCAGCAGCAGTAGAAACCAAACATGAGCAGCTGCTGCGTGCGGCGCTCTCGACGCAGCAAAAGGACCAGTACGGCAAGGCCCGCGCCCCAGAGCAGGGCCTGGACCAGCGGTTGCGCCGCCAGGCCGTCGGCGAAAGGTCGCACGTTCGAAAGCGGGGCGTTGCCGGGGACGCCATGATTCCCGGCGGAGCCCGCCAGGAACTCGTCGCGGTGCCAAGCGAACAGCGGTCCCTCGATCAGGCTGACGTTGCGGGAAGCAAGGTACAGCCCCTGAGGCAGGACCAGCGCGCACAGCGCGCCCAGCACCGCATGCTGGCCGGAGACGCTGCAGCGCCAAAACCGATAGCTCTGCACCTCGCGTTCGGGTGCTGTGTTGACGGCCAGCAAGAAAAGGCACACGGCTCCCGTCATGCCGGCTACGAAGGGCATGTCCGTGATGGCTTGGTGCGCCAGAAAAAAATAGTAGGGCATGGTGGCCAGCACCAACGCCGCTAACAACCCTGCCCGAGGGTTGAAGATCTTGGCGACGGCCGCGTAGACCGCAAGCAGCGCCGACGTGGCCATCAGGAAAACAGGCAGCCGGATCACCCACTCCAGGTATTCGGGATTGGCGTCGGGTCGGAAGTCGACTCCGCTGGCGCCCCACACCAGCGCCTCGGACCAGAAGATGAGAATGGGCTTGGACCAGAACCAGCGGTCCTGCACCCACCAAAGACTCAACCAGTCGTCACGGGAGAGGATCTCGCGGCTGACCTCGCCGTAGTGGGTTTCCCAGGGATCCCACAAGCCGAAATCGCCGAGCCGTGGCAAGTAGAGCACGAGCGCTGCGACGAACACGAGAAGCCCCGGGCGGCGCAGCGCCGAGACGGCCAGCGGTAGCGCGGCCAAGCGCGCGCCCCACGCGACTCCGTCCGCGCCCAGGAGGAGCACTGGCGCTGCAAACACGACGCAGGCCGCGGGAAACGCGAGCGCGGGGCTCCGCCAAACAGGCTCGCCGGGCCTTTGGCCGAACAGCGCTGTCAGGAAACCAGGCGTAGCGTCTGTCAGCTTCCCCGGCAGCCTGAGGGCGCCGAGCAGGGCCCCGACGCTGACCAACACGGCGAGGCTGCCCCAGAGGGTCCCGTGGGGCAGCTGCTGCACGTTGCTCATCATGAGCAGCGTCGCAAAGGCTGCTGCCGCCGAAACAAACGCACATGCCAGCGTGCGTCGCTGGGCTCGCCTAACCCGCATCGATCACCGGCTTCCAACTCGATCGGACGTGGCGCCCGCGGCGCCCCAAAACGGATGACGATGCAGACCGTTCGTGTCGCTGCTCATATTCGCAGGAACTCACACTGGCGCAAGCGCGAGGCCACCCAACCGGGCGCGCGAGCATAGTCAGCGCGACCCCCGAGGTCTAGCTTGGATCCATCCCGACGCGGCCCCGGTCGTTCAGAATGCGAACGACCCCGTCGGCGGGAGCCCGCAGCCCTCGCATGAGGGTGCGCGCCCGACCACGCCTGGGCCGCAGCTCCAGGGCCACCCCGTAGCGCCCCGCCGGCAGGCTGACCTGATGGCGAATCACTTGCGGGGCGCCGCTCGGGTAGCGAAACGCGACGCCGTGCATCTCCTGGCCTTCGAGCAGGTAGGCGACCCGTACTTCCACGATTTCTCGATGTTTCGGGCCCAGCGCGAATTCCACGTCCACTTGGCGCGGAAGCTGCTTCCATGCGTGGCGGCCGAGGGTGAGGGCGGCGACGACGAGCACGCACAAGGCCAGCCTGTGACGCTGGGCGGCCAACCTCCGAGGCCATCGTGTCGGATCACCCACGGCCTGGACAGGCTAGCATGTGCCCGGACGCTCGATCGGTTGTTGCCAGCGGTGCTAGATGTTAAATTTCGTGGGAGAAGCCGTGCTCCTGCTCGGTCTGGGTTGGCTCCCGTGCCAAGCAGGACCACGGCTCGTCGCCCTCGGGCGGCGGCAGTGCTTCTCCAACGGAGCGTGGTCAGGGCGATGGTTCCGCTGACGCAAATCATCGACAAAATCCGACAACACCATTCAGACACTGCAGTGGAGTTCGTCAACCGGGCCTATGCGTATTCGGCCCGCATGCACGACGGCCAGCGCCGCAAGTCGGGTGATCCTTACTTCGTGCACCCCGTGAGTGTAGCCGACATCATCGCGGACATGCGGCTGGATCCCGCGAGCGTGTGTGCTGCCCTGCTGCACGACGTGATCGAAGACACCGAGGCCACCGAAGAGGAGGTCTGTGCGCAGTTTGGCAAGGAGGTCGCGTTTCTGGTTTCGGGTGTCACCAAGCTCGGCAAGCTGAACTTCGATACACGCGAAGACCGGCAGGTAGAGAGCTTCCGCAAGATGCTTGTCGCGATGTCCGCCGATATTCGTGTGCTGCTGCTGAAGCTGGCCGACCGCCTCGACAACATGCGGACGCTGCACTTCATGTCCCCGGACGCGCAGGAACGCATCTCGCACGAGACCATGGAGATCTATGCGCCGCTGGCCGGCCGCCTGGGAATTCAGTGGCTCAAGAACGAGCTCGAAGACCTGGCATTTCGGTACGCGTACCCCGACGCCTTTGCAACCGTTTCGGACAAGATCCAGGGCTGCGCGCGGGATTCGGACCTGTACATCGCCGAGGTGACGAAGCAGCTCGAAACGATGCTGGTCGAGCGCGGCTTCAACGCCCAGGTTGGCGGAAGAGCCAAGCATTGCTTCTCCATCTACCGGAAGATGCGGGCGAACAACTGCGACTTCGAGCAGATCCACGATCTGATCGCCTTCCGGGTCACCGTCGAAAACGTCTCGGATTGCTACGCAGCGCTCGGGGTCGTGCACTCCCATTGGACTCCAATTCCGGGACGTTTCAAGGACTACATCGCGCTACCGAAGCCCAACCTGTATCAGTCGCTGCACACAACCGTGATCGGGCCCAGGCACCGCCGCATCGAGGTCCAGATCCGCACGGTTCAGATGCACCGAACCGCGGAGCACGGCATCGCTTCGCACTGGCTCTACAAGGAGAATGCGGGAACCAAGAACAAGGACTTCGAGACCTTCGCTTGGCTGCGGCGCTTGATGGAGTTCCAGAACGAGATCAAGGATCCGGACGAGTTCATCGACGGCGTCAAGATCGACCTGTTCGCCGACGAAGTCTATGTGTTCACACCGAAAGGTGACGTGAAGGTTTTCCCGCGTGGGGCAACGCCGGTTGATTTCGCCTATGCCATTCATACCGACATCGGTGACCACTGCACCGGAGCACGCGTAAACGGCAGCATCGTTCCCCTCGCGTACAAGCTGCACAATGGCGACACGGTCGACATCCTGACCGCGAGCAAGGCCAGCCCTACCCGCGACTGGCTTGGCTTCGTGGCCACCGCCCGGGCTCGCTCCCGCGTACGTGCTGTCGTGCGCGAGCACGAGCACCGACGGGGCCACAAGCTCGGTTGCGAACTGCTGGAGCGGGAAGTCAGCAAGCGCGGCCTGTCGTTTTCGCGGCTGTGCAAGGGCGATGCACTCGACAGGACGTTGCAGCATTGTTCGGCCACGACGCGCGACGAGCTTTTTGCCTCCGTAGGCTACGGCAGGGTAAGCGCCAAGCAGATAGTAGACCAACTGTGCGCCCTCGAGGGCGGCGACGCCAACGGGCTGCAACCCGGACTGATCGAAAAGACCGTGCGCAAGGTCGTTCGCCGCCGGAAAGCCCCGCAGCCTATCGTGGTCTCCGGCTTCAACGACATGCTCGTGCGCTTCGGCAATTGCTGCAAGCCCCTGCCCGGCGAGACCAGCACGGGCTGGATCACGCGAGGACGCGGCGTCACGATTCACCGCAAGGGTTGTACACGGGCCATGGAGCTCGATCCGGAACGCCGGGTGGCGGTGAGCTGGGAGAGTCAGGCCAAGGTGGACATGCCCGCTGCGCTGCGTGTGATCACCTCGCATCAGCCCGGTGTGCTCGCGCACCTTGCCACCACCTTCAACGAGGCCGGTGTCAATATCAACGAGGCGAACTCTCAGTCGGGCCGTGACGGCCGAGCGATTCACACCTTTCACTTCGATGTGAGCGACGTACGCAGGTTGCGCGGGGTGATTCGACGCATCTCCAAGGTAAACGGGGTCCAGGAAGTCCAGAGGATTTGATGACACGGCCTCGCCTGCTTGGCGGCCGGAATGGCGCGCACGTCGATTCCGGTGCGGCGCCAGTCGGCCTCTTCATACCGTGCTACATCGACCTGTTCTATCCGGACGTCGGGCTCGCCACACTCGAGGTGCTCGAAGGTCTCGGTGTGCAGGTCGACTATCCCGAGCAGCAGACCTGCTGCGGTCAACCCAT
>JAKSBK010000480.1 GCA_022361155.1 Pseudomonadota bacterium | reverse complement strand
GCGGTCACCATGACCTGGCCCTCCACCATGGGGGTGACCAGTCTGACGCCCGCCACCTTGGCCAGCCGCTCGGCGACTTTGTCGTAGTCCTCCAGCGTCTGCCCCTCGCCGTAGACGCTGAGGTGGCCGTTGAGCCCGAGGATGCGCTCCAGCAGTTCCAGCCGGAAGCCGTTCATCACCGACATGACGATGATCAGCGTCGCCACGCCGAGCGCGATGCCCAAGAGCGAGAACCAGGCGATGACGGAGATGAAGCCCTCCTGCCGGCGCGCCCGCAGGTAGCGCATAGCGACCATCCATTCGAAGGCGGAGAACACGCCCGGCCGCCTCAGCGCCGGGCCTTGTTGAGGCCGGCCCGCCAGCGCCGCACCCGTTCGGCCGGCGCGGTGGCGAAATGGCCGGCGTCGAAGGGCGGCTCGGGCGCGTACTCGATGCCGAGCTGGATGGTCTTGGCGACCTCCTCGCCGGCCTCCAATGCTGCCAGGGTCAGCGCCATGTCGATGCCCGACGAGACGCCGGCGGCGGTGATCACCTTGCCGTCGCGGACCACGCGCTCGGCGGTCGGCCGGGCGCCGTGCTTCTCCGCCAGCGTCTCCATGGCCCGCCAGTGGGTGGTGGCGGGCCGGCCCTTCAGCACCCCGGCCCCGCCCAGGATCAGCGCCCCGGTGCAGACCGACGTGGTCCAGCGGCTGGAGGTGTGGCAGTGGGCGACCCAGTCGGTGACGGCAGTGTCCTCCGACGCCGCGTCGGCGCCGCCGCCGCCGGGCACCACCAGGATGTCCGGGTTGGGCACCTGGTCGAGGGTGAAGTCGGCCTCCAGGCCGAGCATGCGGGACTTGTCCCGGTAGGTGCCGGTGTCCCGGGCGACGAACTTCACGTCGGCGTCGGGCAGGTTCTGCAGCACCGCATAGGGGCCCACGGCATCCAGGTGGGTGACGCCGTCGAACAGCAGGAAGGCGATCTCCATGGCGCCCGCCGTCAGCCCGTCAGCTTCGACAGCGCGGACTCGAGACTCAGTTCCTCGCGTTCGCCGGACTTGCGGTTCTTCACCTCGACCATGCCCGCCTTCAGCCCCCGCGGGCCGACGATGAGCTGCCACGGCAGGCCGATCAGGTCCATGGTGGCGAACTTGACGCCGGCCCGGTCGTCGCGGTCGTCGTGCAGCACCTCGACGCCGGCGGCGGCCAGCTTCGCGTAGAGGTCGTCGCAGGCCCGGGCACAGGCGTCGTCGGCGACCTTGAGGTCGATCAGGCCGACCTTGAAGGGGGCCACCGGCTCCGGCCAGATGATGCCGGCGTCGTCGTGGCTGGCCTCGTTGATGCCGCCCACCAGGCGCGACACGCCGATGCCGTAGGAGCCGGAATG
>JAKSBK010000479.1 GCA_022361155.1 Pseudomonadota bacterium | reverse complement strand
TCCGGTCGTGTACCTTTGCCGCGCCGTTGTGCGGCTCCGCCACATCGGGAGCCCGTAGAGACGCCGAAGAGCCCGACCGGTGACCGTGGGCTCCAGCTGCGAGCCGCCCCCACCGCACCCGCCGGGATATCCCAAGCCTCAAGGCGGGTCAGGTCGCCCCGCCGCGCCGACGCAAATAGCTTGCATATACAAACCAGGGATGATAACAGCGCGAGCCGATCCTTTGAGGGCAAGCTGGCCAGCCAGTGGCGCCTGCGATCCGCATGCGGCGCGGGCGGTGTTTCATCGGCCAGAGAAGGCATGAGAAACGTCGACGTGAAATGCGCATTTCTGAGGTGTCTTTTGACGGCGACCGGCATGTTCGCATCGCTAGCGCCGTATGCAGTTTTGGCGCAGGCCCCAGCCGAGCCGGCCCAAAGGACCTACGAAATCGGCGAGGTCGTCGTCGAGGATGAGGCGGAGGAGCTACTGCCGTTCGCGGCTGCGCCGAGCACTGGAAGCCGCCTGAAGCTGACCGTGCGGGAAACGCCCGCGGTCGTCGATATCATGACGGAGGACAAGCTCCAGGACCTTGGCGCGCGGACGACGGAGGAGGCACTCAACCGCGCTCCGGGCGTGAGCTCGTCGAACAACGCGACCAGCCCTGGAGCACTCACGCTGCGCGGGTTCAGCGGCTCGGGCCGGGCGGTGCTGCTCCTGTACGATGGGG
The DNA here is from genome assembly GCA_022361155.1 of Pseudomonadota bacterium. Classification (NCBI taxonomy): domain Bacteria; kingdom Pseudomonadati; phylum Pseudomonadota; species Pseudomonadota bacterium. The sequence goes on along the minus strand of JAKSBK010000479.1, from coordinate 6,445 downwards.
TCCGCCCCGCCGAGGAGGCGTTCTTCACCCGCATGATGGACAGCTTCCTGTTCGAGCGGATTGAGGTGCTTCAGGGGCCCTCCTCGGTGACCTACGGCGAAAGTGCGCTCGCCGGCGTCGTTAACCTAGTGCCGAAGCGGCCCCGCTTGGGCGCGAACGCTGTAAACGCACAAATGGGGCTTGGCAGCTTCGCCACTTTCAAGCTTGGCGCGGACGCAAACGTGGCGCTCCACCGCACGCTCGCAGTTCGCCCGCTCGTCGCCTACATGCGCACCTCAGGCTACGTACAGGACGCGGGCGCCAACTTTGTCGCACTCAGTGCGCCGGTGACTTGGGCCGCGACGGATCGACTCACCATCGAGGCCGCATTCGACTACCTACGGGACGACTACAACTCCGCCTACTTCGGCACGCCTCTGGTGCCGGAGAACGCCGCCCAAAAACCGTCGGAGCTCGTCAAGAGCGCAGACGGTCGCGTGCTCGATGAGAAGCTTCGGCGCGTGAACTACAACGTCACAGATGGCATCGTCGACTCGAACACGTACTGGGCGCGCACGAGGGTCACGCTTGAGTTGAACGACGTGTGGTCGCTGCGAAACACGGCCCACGCGTACTGGTCGAACCGCCGGTTCATCAACTCCGAGTACTTCGGGTTCGATTCCATGGCCGCCAAGGTCGAGCGAAGCACGGGGATCGTCACGCACGATTTCCGCTCGTTCACGGACAGGCTGACCCTGAATGGTGATTTCCGGCTGGGCGGTCTCCGCAACCGCGCCGCGGTCGGCGTCTACTATAGCGACCTCTCGTTCTTCACCCAGCGCCGCTTCGGCAGCACGACAGCGGTCGATCCACGCAACCCGGACCGCGGGCGGTTCCCACAAGGCGACGACCCGATGGTGTTCGGTCGCCGAGAAGACCGGGACAATTCCCTGTCGACTGCTGCGGCATTCGTCGAGGACGCAGTCAATCTCAACTCCAAATGGCTGCTGGTTGGCGGCCTGCGCCTCGAGCGCAACGCCGTCGACCGCGCGTCGACCAATCTGAACGCCATGCCGGAAACACGGACGCCGGTCGACCGCACCTTTAACCATCTTACCTGGCGGCTCGGTTCGGTCTACGACATCTTGCCGAAGACACAAGCGTTCGCCCAGATCAGCACCGCGGCCGCTCCCCCATCCTCGCTGCTGGCCCTGTCCCCACAAAGGGCAGCGTTCAAGATGACGACGGGTTGGGCGATGGAAGCGGGCGTAAAGAGCTCCCTGTTCGAGGATCGGCTCGCCTTGGGGCTGTCGGGCTTCTTCATTCAGCAAGACAGCATCCTCACCCGCGACCCGGATGACCCAATGCTGAGCATTCAGGGTGGCAAGCGCTCGTCTCGGGGCGCCGAACTGACGCTGGGCGCGCTGCTCCTGTCTCGCCTGCGCGTAGACGTCAACTACACCCACCTCGACGCGCGCTTCGACGCCCTTACGGACAAGACGGGCAAGAACCTAAAGGGAAACACACCGTCGCGTGTTCCGGAGCGGATCCTAAACGCTTTTGTGTACTTCGACGCACCCATCCTGCCGGTGACGGCGATCCTTGGCGTACATCACGCAGGGCGCTTCTTCACGACGGACGACAACCGGATCGAGGTTGGCGGCCATACGACGCTCGAAGCCGCGCTCCGCTACAGCCCCAGCGTCGGGCGCTCCGCGATGGACTTCACGTTGCGAGGACGCAACCTCACAAACACTTTCTACGCTTCGTACACCGACATCTCCCCGGATCAGCTGACCATCGCGCCGCCGCGCTCGGTCGACCTCTTGGTCACGATCCGGTACTGATGACGAGTCGCCGTTCACCTGGGTCTTCACGTGGGACGGAACGAAGTTGTGACCCGCGGGCCTGGCGTCCCTGGCTCGCAGCGAATGCTAACGAAGCACGAACCGCAACGGCACCTCAACGATCACCGATAACGGGCGACCCCGCTCGTCGCGAGCCGGCGCGAACCGCCACCGGCGCAGGGCTGCGATGGCCGCGGCGTCCAGCTCAGGGATCGACTTGAGCACACGAATCGGATCGCGGACTACACCGTTACGATCGACGACCGCCTCAAGGCGCACGCGGCCCATGATCCGAAGGCGTTTGGCCCTGGACGGGTACTTGGGCCGTGCCCGGTGCAAGGGGACCGGAGGATGGGCGACCTCGGAGACCGCCCGCGGTCCTGGCGCTGCCGGCGATTCAAGCGCAGGCGACCCAGGTCGCCCATCCGAGGCGGACGCCTCGTCTTGCGACGACCGCGGGGTGTCGGCTGCGGCCAAGGCGGGAGGCGATTCATCCATCTTTCTTCGCCGCGGCGCAGCCGTGCGTCGCGCGGTCGACACGCGGGGCGCGGGTCGTCGGCCAACTGGACGCTTGGCACGCCGCGCGCGACGGGCGGCCACGGGTGATCGTGCAGTGGCGCGGGACTGCGACGTGGGCGTATGCCCGGCCGGTATCGCCGCCGGCGGCTGAAAAAGCGTGACCCGCACGAGTCGCGGTCGGGACTCCTCGACCCTGTGTCTGGCGGAGCGCTGTGAGCCAACGATGGCCAGCGCGTGCAGCACTACGGAGGCCAGCAGCCACGTCCACCGCATTCGAGCGGCCTCGATGGCCGAGGCGTATCCGCTAGCGACCGCCTGGCTGCGGACATGCGAGCCCCGACTCGAGGCGTTCGGACGGGAGTGAGAATCGCAGTCTTGCATGTTCGGTGGCAACGTGGATCGATGAAGGCTCGCGGCGTGCCGCGCCGAGACCGCGACCGCCAGCCACGCCGGGATCAATCCAGGTTCTTGCTCGAGCCAGAACGCCAATGCAAGTGACTTGCTATAATACTGGGTTCGTCATATACAATGCGCGCCGCAAGTGGGTCCCTAGGTTAGAGTCTTCGCTGCGCTTAAGAAAGAACGGCGCACAGTGCTTAAGAAAGAACGGCGCACAGTGCGGCTCGGCTCCACAGTGCGGCTCGACTCCACAGTGCGGCTCGACTCTACAGTGCGGCTCGACTGCGGTGACGCTCGATGGCTGGGGTCGATGCACACGAAGGCATGAGCAAGCGTTCGATGAGCACGCCTCCCGCTCCGGTGTCGGTGGCAGAGCGGCTGCCGCTTCTCGACGCCATCCGTGGGGTGGCGCTGGCGGGCATTCTGCTCGCGAACCTCACCAGCTTCTTTGGCGTGCACGTCATGGATGCCGCGGTACGTCGCTCCATGGTCTGGAGCGAAATCGGCGACAGTGTGCTGTTTGGCATCGACTGGCTCGTCGAGGGCAAGTTCTATTCTGTCTTTTCGATACTGCTGGGGATTGGTTTCGCGCTACAGAGGCAGCGAGCGGCGGCGGTAGGCGTTGGCGTCGACCAGTTCGCAAGGTTCTTTCGCCGCCGGATGGCGATTCTGGTCGGCTTCGGCCTCGTGCACATGGTCGCGCTGTGGTCAGGCGACATTCTCGTGCTGTACGGACTCATGGGGCTGCTCCTTCCCACGTTTGCGCGCCTTGGTACGCGGCCACGGGCCGGGTTGATCACGGTGCTTCTGGCCGCTCCTTTGCTTACCCACCTAGCCGTGGTTGCTTCGGCCGGAAACGCGGATCCAAGGCGCCCGTTCGCCGAAGCTGCCGCCCAGGTGCGTGAGCGATTCGGCGTGGGGGGGCGACCAACGTTAGAGCTTCTGGCGAGCGAGTCCAGCGCAGACTACCGCGCGTGGAACGTCGCAAACGCTGTGGTTCGGCCCGGCACCTACCTCCAAAGCGGCCGGCCCACGAAGGTACTCGCGCTCTTTCTGATCGGTGCCTGGCTTGGTTTCGGCGTGTTGACCCGACTCGACACGCTCGGACGTTCGCTTCGGGTAACAGCAGCTGCCGGCGGTGTTGTCGGCCTGAGCGCAAGCTACGTCTATGCAGACATCAAGGCGGACACGGGATCGACCTTCATGGTCTCGAGCACCGGACTCATCCAGACCGTCGCGTACACGCTTGGCACCACGCCGCTTGCGCTCGCGTACCTGGCGCTCGCCGTACTTGCATGCCGGGCCACGTTGACGCGTCAGTGGTTGCACTGGTTCGTGCCACTCGGTCGCATGGCCCTTACGGTCTACATCACCCAAACGGCGGTCCAACTCGTCGCGTTTACAGGCTACGGCTTCGCCCTCGCGGGACGTACCCCAATCGCGCTCCTTCCCCTGTTCGCCATCTCGATCCTCTCGGCGCAACGATATGCGTGCGCGTGGTGGCTGGGGCGCAACGCGCGAGGGCCACTAGAAGCTCTGTGGCGACGCTGGACGTACTCAGACCGTGGAAGGCAAAGAAGCCAGCCTCCGCGATCACCTCGGGATTGACTCTTGGCGAATACCGGGTCTCTTGAAGAAGCTTGATAACACCTTCCCCCGATGCAACGTCGACTGGCCCGTCGACGTACTGCTCGCGACCAACATGATTTCGGCGGGTGTCGGCTACTTCGATGGCCTTGGCATTGCCCACATCGAAAGGTTCCCGGTTCGAGGTGCGCCAGAAAACGTGAACGACGGAGTCCTTCTCTAGCACTAGTGCGATGCTTCGCGAATGACGAGCCGGGCGCCCTGGTAGTCGGTAAGGTCAGCGCACTGTGAAACCGAACCGTCCGCGTTCTCCCGCGTGCAGGCACCGAATAGCGTGGAGCCGTCCGCGCCCACGTCTGCGGCGCAGCTGAAGCCATTGAGGCCGGGGAACGCGATGCCGCCGGCGCTGGCGACGGCCGAGAACCTATGCGCACCGTTGTTGCAGAGTACGGCGATCTCAGCGCTCTCACGTTCGCTTCGAGCACTGTGGGCTGCCGCCGGCAACGCCCGTCGTCGTCGTGGCTCACGACACGGCTAGAGGAACCGTGTGGGCCCTGAACCGTCGACCAGCACTGCACGCGATACCTCGCCCGATGCGAGCGCAAGCATCAGCTGCTCTTGCTCGTCCACCGTCGCGTCAAGCTCGTGTCCGTTGAGAACAAGAAAAACCTCCGTCGCCGCGTGCGCGAGACGCTTGTTGCCGTCAATGAACGGATGGCCCGACACCAAGCTGAGGCAGAGCGCCGCCGCCTTTTCCTCCAAAGTCGGGTAGAGCTCCTGACCGTCGAATGTCACGCTCGGTTGGCTGAGCGCCGACAGCAGGGCGCCCAAATCGCGGATGCCAGGGGAGCCTCCGCTCGTCGCGACAATACGCTGGTGCAACGCGAGCACCTGCGTGAGGTTGAGGAGACGCATCAGCCTAGACGGCGGTAGAGCTCTTCGTTCTTCTGAAGGACGTGCTGTGCGGCGTCCTCGAAAGACTCGTCCTGAGCTAGCTGAGCGAGCACCATCGCGCGCACCAACTCCTCCACCGGGATTCCGGCGCGATTTGCGACCAGGCGGAGCTGGTCCAGCTGGCCATCCGGGAGGTCGATGGCAAGGGTCATGACCTAGAGCCTAGCATGCCTATCCGAACCCCTGGCCAGGCCCGGGTACGAACCGATGCGCACCTCCGAGAGGTTCCCGTCGCTGGAGCCCATCGAGTCGATGGTGTGGATGATGAACCTGAGGTAGCGGGCCTCGGTGCCCGCGGGCAGGTGGATTCGGTAGCTGCGGTCGATATCCAACGGCAACTTGGCCGACATACGGGCATGGCCCATACGCCGAACCGTGCGCCAAGTGAAGTCGCTGTTCGTGTAGGAGTATTGCGCGTCAGGAAGCGTTGCTACCTGGACCCCGAACTTGCCGAAATAGTCAGCGCTGGAACCGGGCGGCGCCACCAGCTCCACGAAGTCGAGCCGGCGGCTCGCACCCAGATCGAACACCAGGCCCTTCACACCATACCACCGCAAGCCGGCCGGGCCGGTGGCGGCCTGGGTCAGGTTGCCGTCGATGAGCGACCCGCCGACTTGGAGGTTTGCCGGGTCGTCCACGCTGGGCTGCACCATGGGGCGCTCGATGGCGCGAACCGCCTGACGGTAGCTCGCCGGATCGTTGTAGACGACCCTGTTGCTGGCGTTGTAGATGTCGCGGTATCTTAGGGATCGGGGTTGAAGCCAGGCGCCCGTTATCCTCTGATAGATCGGCCCGCCGCCCGGCGGCTCGGCAAACAGATAGAGCGGCTCACTCGAAAACTCCTCGCCGAGGGAGTTCACCAGCAGGAGGCGAAAGCGCCAGGGACCGGGCGCCGGTGGCGTCCAGACGATGCTCTGAACGTTGGGGTCGGCGCTCTGGCCCATGACCAGTTCGGGAAAGTCCAGGTCATGTCCCGGGGCCGCGCGGAGCTCGAGACGCTGTAGATGCTGACGGTTGAACCTCGGATGCAGGCGCACGCCGACGTTCACCGGTGTCCCCGCAGGGAAGCGTTGATCGTTGCCTGGCGAGTCGATGTCCACTTGGCTGTAGCGCGTAATCTGCTCGAAGCTGTGGCTGCGCTCGCACAGCCAGCGCGGCAC
>JAKSBK010000478.1 GCA_022361155.1 Pseudomonadota bacterium | reverse complement strand
GCGGGTGACCTCGACCCAGAGCGGATCGAGGGGCGCCACCTCCTCCAGCGCGGTCATCTCGGCTTCAGCCTCCGGAACCCCAATCTTTCCGGCACCTTGCCCCGCGTCCGCCGCCCGTGCAAGCTTCCCGCCCTCCGGGATTTTCGCTGTGGAAAGGGGTCATGCGCGGCTATTTCGCGATTGGAGTCGAGGGCATCAGCAAGCCGATGAACCTGGGCAACCTGCTGCGCTCGGCCCATGCCTTCGGCGCCAGCTTCTTCTTCTCCATCGCGCCGGCCTTCAACGCCCGCGAGGTGAAGCTGAGCGATACCTCCGACGCGGCCAAGCACCTGCCGCTCTACACCTACGACAGCGTCGACCAGCTCGCCCTGCCCAAGGGCTGCGCCCTGGTCGGCATCGAGTTCACCGAGGAGGCCGTCGAGCTCCCCAGCTTCCGCCATCCCCAGGCGGCGGCCTACGTGCTGGGCCCGGAAAAGGGCGAGCTGTCGCCGGAACTGCTGGCGCGAGCCGACCACCTGGTGCGCATCCCCATGCGCTTCTGCGTCAACGTCGGGGTGGCCGGCGCCATCGTCATGTACGACCGCCTGCTGACCACCGGCCGCCACGCCCGCCGGCCAACCGGCTCGCGCGGCGACCCGGAGCCCCTGCCGGCCCATGTGCAGGGCGGCCGGGTGACCCGCTCCGGCTAGGCTGCGGTCCTCCTTACGCGCCCTTAACTTGCATCGGTGAGGCGAACCCGTTACAGGCTTGGACCGGACGGAGGCGCCCGAGTCGCCCAGGCAAGGGTGACGCGGCCGAGCTTCTACGACGAGCCAACTGCGGCGAAAAAGATGAGCAAACGACCCCTGATCGCGGCCCTCGCGGCCACCCTGGCCTGGCTTCTGCTGGCCGGGCCGGCGGCGGCCCAGGCCATCGAGCGCCTCTCCGACCACCGGGACTGGAGCGCCTTCCGCTACAAGCAGGACGGCGAAACCGTCTGCTACATGGCGAGCTCGCCCAAGAAGGCGGAGGGCGACTACACCAGCCGCGGCGACGTCTTCGCCCTGGTGACCCACCGCCCGGCCTCCAACCGCGTCGGCGAGGTCAGCATCGTCGCCGGCTATACCTACAAGGCGGACAGCACGGTGCGGGTGAAGATCGGCGCGCGGACCTGGGATCTCTTCACCGAGGGCGGCAACGCCTGGGCCCTCACCACCGAGGAGGACAAGGCCATCGTCAAGGCCATGCGCGCCGGCAGCAGCATGGTCGTGAAGGGCACCTCCTCGCGCGGCACCCTGACCACCGACACCTACTCCCTGCTCGGCTTCACCAAGGCCCACAGCGCCATCACCAAGGCCTGCGGGCTGTAGGCACAAAATTGGGGCTGGCTTGCGTGGCCTAGCGGCTGCCGCTAAGACAGCCCCATGAGCCGGATTGCCCATGCCGAACACTTCGCGCCGCCGCCCGACGCCCGGGACGGACGGGCGAACCTGGTCGGCCTGAGCCGGGAGGAGCTGGGCGCGGCCTTGGCCGAGCTGGGCGAGCCGGCCTTCCGGGCGCGCCAGCTCTGGAGCTGGATCTACCACCACGGCGCCACCGACTTCGACGCCATGACCTCCCTGGGCAAGGCGCTCCGGGCGCGGCTCGCCGAGAGCTTCCGGGTCGAGCGGCCGGCCATCGCCCGCGGCCAGGTCTCCCAGGACGGCACCCGCAAGTGGCTGCTACGCTTCCCCGACGGCCAGGAGGCCGAAAGCGTCCACATCCCAGAGGCGGCGCGCGGCACCCTCTGCGTCTCCAGCCAGGTCGGCTGCACGCTCACCTGCCGCTTCTGCCACACCGGCACCCAGCGCCTGGTGCGCAACCTCTCGCCGGCCGAGATCGTCGGCCAGGTCATGCTGGCCCGCGACGAGCTGGGGGACTGGCCCTCGCCGGCGCCCGAGCGGCAGCTCACCAACTTGGTCATGATGGGCATGGGCGAGCCGCTCTATAACTATGAGAATGTCGCGGCTGCGCTCAAGATCGTCTTGGATGGCGAGGGCTTTTCGCTGGCGCGCCGGCGGATCACCCTGTCCACGTCCGGGGTGGTGCCGATGATGCAGCGCTGCGG
>JAKSBK010000477.1 GCA_022361155.1 Pseudomonadota bacterium | reverse complement strand
GACAGTTCGAGCAGCCGGTCGTGGTCGCTGAACACCGACGGCCGGGCCACGTCCGTATCGTTGGGCAGGCCGAGGGACTGGGTGATCTCCTCGACCAAACAGTGCCTTATGTGATCCTGGTCGAGTTGGTCGTTGATCACGATCTCGGCCCGCGCGATGACCCCGGGCCGGCCCAGCCAGTAGACGAAGAAACAGCGGCCGGGACCGCGCAACTGGCGCATCATCGCCGCCGGCACACCATCGAAGGCGATGGTGTCCAGGCCCAACCGGGAGGTCAGGGTGATGCGGATGCCCGCCCCGGCGTCCCGGTCGTCCACCAGCGCCATCTCCAGGCCGGTCAGGTCGCGCAGGCGGGCGAGGTGGGCCCGGACGGCGTCGCGCACCCATGCGGGCGGTGCCGTGCCCGCCGTCCCGCCCGCGCCGGCCGAACCGTCGGTGCCGGCGACCACGCCGGCATGGTCGACCCGGAGCGACACCGACACCGGTCCCCGCCACTTGGCCACATGCCGCTGACCCTGGGCGCCGGCCAGGTCGGTGCCGAAGACGACCTCGTCGAAGGCCTGGATCAAACGCTCCAGTTCAACCGGGTCGGCCCGAGCGCCGTCCGGCGGACAGGAGAACAGGACCCCCAGGACCGCGGCCAGGGCAACCCGGCGGGCTCGACGCCCGAGTGCGGCGCTATTCGACCACACGGTTGAGTTCCGGGATGATCTTGCGGGCCAGCACCATGGCCTCGTCCTTGGGCGCACCGGGTGCCATCCGCTTGTCGTAGACGGTGCGGATCAGGATGCGGTCGCTGCGGCTCAGCCGCCGCGGCTGGGACGACCGGTTGAAGACCGACGGACTGACCAGGTCGCTGTCGTTGGGAAGCCCCATGACCTGGGTCATCTCCTCCAGGAGACAGGCCTCCAGGTCCTCCGGCGGCAACTGGTTGTTGACGACGATGATGCCCTTGACGATGGCACCGGACTCGACGGCCCAGGTCAGGAAGTAACAGACCCCCGGTGCCGCGAGCTTCTTCAGCAGGTCCGGCGGCGCCTCCTTGGCCATGAAGGGGGCGGCCATGGCCAGCCTGGGAACGAACTTGATGGCCAGGTTGGCCGGCTTCTTGACCTTCTTCGCGTCCTCCGTCCTGACGCCCGTCAGGCGCACCAGGGTGCGCAGGTGTTTCTGGATGATCTTGATGTTCCGGGCGGCCGGGCGTTGCTTCTTGAGCTTCAGTTCCTTGCCGCCGGAGGGCTTCGGGACGACCTTGCCCGACAGGGACGACACCGTCACACGCAGCGGCTGAAGCCACTTCTTGAGGCGCGTCGACGGCGTCACCGACTCGTACTCCGAGCGGAACACCACGGCCTCGAAGAACCCGATCAGGGCCGCATCGGAGGCCCTGGTCTCGGCCGCCCGGACGGGACTGCCGGCCGTCAGCAGAACGGCCAGGGCCAGGACCGGGACACGGAGGCAGGCGGTCAGGCGCATGCGTCACCCAAGGTCGTCGTCGGAGCCGGGGGGTCATCCTACACGACCGACGACCGCGGCGGCCACGTCAATTGGCGATGATCCAGGACCGCAGCATGGTCTCGGCCACCGGGCGGTAGGCGTCGAACCGGCTGGCCGGGGCCGTATAGGACCAGACGTGGGTGATGTCCCCGGACGGCCGGGGCAGCACCAGCGCCCACTTGCGGAACTGGCGGCCGCCGTGGTTGTAGGTGGCGACGAACTGTCGCCCGGCCAGCCTGACGCCGCGCTTGGCGTAGCTCACGTCCTTCTCGGCGTCGATGGCCAGGCCCTCGGCGGCGTCGGCGAGCTGCGCCTTCAGGTCGTCGTAGGCGAGCCGCACCGCGTCCGCCGTGTCCGCCGCCGCCGGCTGCACGTTCTGCACGCTGACGATGGCGTCATAGGCCGGCGTGCCGCGCCGGCCGCTGAAAACGGTGGTGTAGGCCGCCGCCTTCTCCATCTGCCAATCGGCCGGATACTCGATTACGTAACCGAAACCGGGTTCATCGAACCGGTTCGTGGTCCGTCCCGTCGGCGCCGCGGCGACCGCGGGCTGCGGCCGACCGACGGCCAGGGCCTTGGCTTCGGCACCGCTGTGCAGGGGGGCTTTCGCTTTCGGTTTC
>JAKSBK010000476.1 GCA_022361155.1 Pseudomonadota bacterium | reverse complement strand
GGATACTAGGCGCAATTCAGACCTCCGGAACGGGTAGGGCACCAGTTCTAGGACGTATACGGCCGTGATCGCGTTTTTGTTTTGCCACGGCCGCTTGCTTTGCCAGTCGCTGTGCGAGTGAGTGTGCAGGCCGAGCGAATCAGGCCTCACGTGCTCCGCTGTGCGAGCGTGGCCGCTCGAGTGGTCCTGGGAAACCACGCCGAATAACGAGCCAGCCTATGCTTTGGGCGCGTCCGAGGGCTCGCTGGGAAACCACGCCGAATAACGAGCCAGCCTATGCTTTGGGCGCGTCCGAGGGCTCGCGCTCTTCTGGATCGCTTTCGTTGAATCCGTACTTGGCCAGCCGGTAGCGCATCGAACGGAAGCTGACTCCGAGGAGTCGAGCCGCCGCACTGCGAACACCGCCTGTGCGCTGCAGAGCCTCTAGCAAATAGTGACGCTCAACCGCACCCAGGTGCGCGTCAAGGTCGAAGTCGGAGCCGGGGATCAACGCCCGCGGCAGCCCGGGTGGAGGCACGCTGGCGCCGGCGGGCAAGTCCGCCATCTCGATCTCGGGGCCTGCCGCGAGGGTGACGGCTCGCTCGATGATGTTCTCCAGCTCGCGCACGTTGCCGGGATAACGCCTGCTGAGCAGCCAGCGCATGGCCGGCTGAGACACGCCCAGGCGCTTGTTCTGCAAAGCGGAGTGTTTCTGCAAGAAGTGCTCGGCCAGCAAGGGGATGTCTTCGGGGCGTTCGGCGAGCGGTGGCAGGTGCAGGTCGATCACGTTGAGGCGGTAGTACAAGTCCTGCCGGAACTCGCCGTCTGCCACGGCTCGTTTGATGTCGCGGTTGGTCGCCGCAACCACGCGCACTTCGACAGCGACCTCGCTGTGACTTCCCACCGGGCGCACCTTGCGTTCCTGAAGCGCTCGCAGCAGCTTGACCTGAAGGGAAGGGGGCAGCTCCCCGACTTCGTCCAGAAAGAGCGTGCCTTGATGGGCGGCTCGGAACAGACCCTCCTTGGCGCCCGTGGCACCCGTGAAAGCCCCTTTCTCGTGACCGAAGAGCTCGCTTTCCATGAGCGCCTCGGGCAAGGCACCGCAGTTGACCACCACGAAGGGCTTGTCCGCGCGACTCGATTGCTCGTGCAGCGCCCGAGCCACGAGCTCCTTGCCGGTGCCGCTCTCGCCGGTGATCAACACGCTGGCCGGCGCGCTTGCGACCCGTCCGACCATGTTCATCACGCGCTGCAGCGCGGGATTCCTGCCCACCAGCGCCCCGGCGCGGAACCCCGCGCTCACGTATGCCCGCAGCGCTCGATTCTGTTCGACGATCGTGCGCTTCTCGATCGCCTTCTCTACCACCGCCAGCAGCTCGTCGTTCTTGAAGGGCTTTTGGATGTAGTCGTAGGCGCCTTGACGCATCGCCTGAACTGCCTGCGACGTGGTGGCATAGGCCGTGATCATGATCACCTGGATGCTCTCGTCGCTTTGCGCGGCTGCCTCGAGCACCGACATGCCGGAGCCGTCCGGCATTGCCAGATCGGTGATCACCACGTCGAACCTGGCCGGCTTGGCTGCGAGTTCTTCAGCAGCCGCCTGGCAGCCTCCCACGAGAGTCACATCGTAGCCCGCACGCCGCAGCAGCACACCCAGCATTTGGCGCAATCCCCGTTCGTCGTCCGCTACGAGGATCGTGCCTGGCATGCCTCATCCTAGCATGTGCCCGGTCCGAAACTCGCTCCCGTCGCCTGGCTTGCGGCGCGAGGCCGTCTGCCCCCACTGCCTCACGCTCGATCCTGCTCGATTCCAACCGCCCGCGCTACATTTCCTCGGTTCGCCAGCGCGCCATCCGACCCCGCAGCGCAGCGCCATGCTCGGTCCGGAGTCTCGGGCCGGGCACTGGCATGTGCGGACGGCCCTCAACCAAAGCCTGCTCGGCCCCCATCGCCGCCGCGTCCTGTGCGGTGGCGCAGCGCATGCACCGCGTCGTAGCCGACGTACAGCGTCTCCGATTCGCGCGTGCGGGCTTCAACAAACTCGGGCTGCAGCCTCAGCCCAGCTACGTCGGTCAGCGCCATGGCGCTGCCGGGCTCGCCCAGGAACAGCGTTAGGCGGTGGCCCTGCGCCACCTCGAAACCGTGTGCCTCCGTGGCCGGCGCCACCCCCTGGCAGTTGTTCAGGATCTGCAGCAGCGTATCTCGCGTCATGCCCGGGATCGTCATCTGCTCGTGAGGCACGCGTCAAGGGCTGATTTCCTGCTGGCGGGCTACTATCTTGTCGGCGTTCGCTGACCACGCAGAGCCACCATGCAGAACGCAGATCCGATCCTTATCGAACAGCATCTGGACTCGATCGAGATCTGGCACCTGAACCGGCCCCACGTGCTAAACGCGGTGAACCGAAGCGGCGCCGAGCTCTTGCTTGAAGCCGTCGGGCGCGTGGATTCGGACCCCACGGTGCGGGCGGTCGTGATCGCCGGGGCGGGCGAGCGCGCGTTTTGCGTGGGCGCCGACCTCAAGGAGCGAGCTCGCATGTCCGAGCGCGAAGTGGGTGCCTTCCTGCGGCTGGTAAACGAGGTGATAGGCCGTGTCGACCGTTGCCGGAGGCCGGTGATTGCGGCGATCCACGGGCTTGCGCTTGGCGGAGGTCTCGAGCTTGCTCTGGCCTGCGACCTGCGCGTCGCCTCTCCCAGCGCACGGCTGGGCCTCACGGAGACGTCTCTCGGCATCATCCCGGGGGGAGGCGGCACCCAGCGTCTGCCCAGAATCGTAGGCGAGGCCAGAGCCAAGGAGTTGATCCTGCTCGCTCGACGTGTGGATGGCAACGAGGCCCACCGCATCGGCCTGGTCCACCGTTTGGCTGACGATCCCGTCGCAGCCGCATTGGCCATCGCCCAGCAGCTGGCCGAGGCCGCGCCTCTGGCCCTTACGGCTGCGCTCGAGGCGATCGACGCAGCCGCCGACCTACCGCTCTCTGAAGGGCTGGCCTTCGAGCGACGCGCATACGAAAGGACCCTGCAAAGCCAGGACCGGCTGGAAGCCCTGCGCGCATTCAACGACAAGCGCAAACCCCGCTTCAGGGGTAAGTAAGACCCTAGGGCCCTTAGGGCCCGCCGAAGAATAACTCGATCGGTTGCGGCCGTGCAGGGCGGCGCGCTCGCGGCTTTCGTCCTCGCAAGAATCCTCGCAATAGCGCTGCTATTCCTGCGGTTTTTCCTCCGGGCGCGCACGCGATCGCATCCACCCTGCGCGGCCGGTCTCGACGAGTTATTCTTCCGCGGGCCCTTAGGACTCGAACAGCTCGGCCGCGCTGCTGACCTGTAGGGCGCGTCGGATCCACGTGTTCAGCTGCTCCAAGTCGGTGCAGCTGAGGATTCGCGCCCGCTGTTCCGCGTTGGCTGGGATGTCGCGGGCCTGCAGGATCTGCAGCAGCGCCTGGGCTTCG
>JAKSBK010000475.1 GCA_022361155.1 Pseudomonadota bacterium | reverse complement strand
GGCAGCAGCGGCCGCTGATCGTCGATTTCGGCGCGTCGTGGTGCGCGGCATGCGGGGAGCTTGACCGCCACACCTTCACCGATCCGCGGGTCGTGCGCGAAGGCCGGCGCTTTGTGGCGGTGAAAGTCGACCTCAGTCCGGGAAAGGATACCGACGCCAAGCGGGCGCTGCTCGCCTCGTACAACCAGCGCGGCCTGCCCCTCGTGGTCCTGCATGACCGGAGCGGGCGTGAAGCCGCGCGCGTGACGAGCTTCATTGAACCCGACGAGATGGTCGCGCTGCTGCGGCGAGTGCAATAGACACCAGCCTATAGCGTTCCGTGCCAGCACAGCTCGGCAGCTCGCGGCCTGATTCGCAGCAGCCATCGTGACGTGGCCCAACCCGATGCGGCCCGATCCTGCGTGCGCTGCGAGCCGCGCGCCGCGTACACGACGGGTACCGCCAACAGAGGCACTGCTTGCAGCAGCAGCTGGCTGCCCAGGTGGGTGTTGAGCTCCGCTCGCCTGCAGCGGCCCGCCGGATCGGCGCCACAGCGCGACTCCTGGATCGCCAAAAGGGCGCCCGCCACACCGACCCCCAGCCCCGCAGCCCCGCTGAGCCAGCTCCACCACGCTTGATCGGCGCGCTCGGGAAGCCAAAACGGCAGCGAGCCGGTAAGCAGCGCAGCAGCGGAGGCGGTGACCAGCCTCGGCGTGTGTTCGCTCGCTGCCAGGGCCTTGAGCTGGGTCTCGTGGGGTTTGCCGTTTTGTACCGCCACGGCGTAGTCGTCGTGCAGCCCCTGCAGGCGCACGTGAAGCCCCCAGCCGAGGCCGCTCGCGAGCAGGCCCGCACCAGCGAGTGCCCAACCTGCGACCCGGGCGATCGGCAGGGGACGATCGGCCCTGGCTCGTGCGGCTGCCGGCGCGGGTCCAGGCTCGCGGGGCCGCTCGCCGGTTTCGCGGCCCGGTGAAACCACAGGACGCTTCGCCGGCGGCTGCGCCGGCGACGGTTGTGAGAGCTGCAGTGCGTCTACCAGGCGCTCGAGGCGTGCCCGGGCAGGTCGCTCGTTGCGGGTCAGCTCGAGGCGCAACGCGGCAAGCTGTCGCCCATCGCCCACGCGGTAACGATCCAGGTGTATGACCGTCGCGCTGCGTGCCGGCATGGAGTGGACCAGCACCACGTCGCTCGCCCCCACGATGCGTGCCGTTTCCAGGGCGTCCGATCGTTGCCGGGCTCGAGCGTTGGCGCGCGTTGCGTAGCGCAAGAACAAGTCTTGCTCGGTCTGGATCACGCGGTCGAATCCCTGCCTGACCCGCAGTGCTTCCCGGGCGTTCGAGATGGCTACCCGGTGTACGCGCCCGCGCGCGGCCGGGTCGCATTCCACTTGCACCAGGTAGTCGCCCGGAACGAGCTCGGTAAGCTCGAGCGGTGAAGCTCCAACCGGCCGTCCGTTCAGGAATACTGCGCACTGCGCGGGCTCGCTCTGTATGCGCAGCGACCCGAGCCCCCGGGCGCGCAGGCGGGCTTCGGCCTCGGCGAGGACACCGAAGACGGGAGCCGGATGGATGTTGGCGTCCGGCTCCAGGTCGGGCACCAGGCGCTGGCAGCTCAGCGCCTGCGCCAAAGCGCGCTCACGCTTGTGCTGCTGAATGCTGGCGCGCACCTGGTACAGGCAGAGATCGAGCAAATGGCGCGCCGCGCGATCGTCGCGGTTCAGGGAATCCAGGGTTTTTCGGGCCTGACGCACGGCTTGCTCTGCCTTGCGGCTGGCCTCGCTGTTGAGGCCGGCCGCCACGTAGTACAGGACATCGCGCGCTTGGCCCGCCAGCCGCTCGATGTCTGCCCGGTCGCTGCGCGTGGGCGAGGACGAACCGTGCTGGCGAAAGCGTTTCAGCGCTTCGTCCGGGCCGAGCCCGAGCGCATGCGCCGAGAGCTTCGCCGTAGTGCTCGTGCTGGCCGCGGAGCCCGCAGGACTCGGCCGGCGGGCGGAAGCAGCTCGGGTGCTGCGACGGTAGAGCACTTCAGCGAGCTCCCTGGCGATCTGCCGCGGCCGCTGCTTCTGGCCGCCTACCAGCGCGGATACGACGAGCCAGCGTCCGGTCGACCGCTCACGTTGGGCGCTGGCCGGCCTCGAATAAGCCACGCTGCCCAAGATGAACCATGGGAGCGTCAGGCGGGTGAGGGCGAGGATGCAACGTGGGCCCGGCGGCCCGGATGAGGGTTGGGGCATAACGTCGTCAGGGCTGGCCGGACCGACCAGCCGCGAGTTTCCAACTCTTACTCCGCTGCTGGTGAAGGACAAGCCCCGTGCTCGATGCCGGCTTGCGCAGGCAGCATCGGCATACCATCCCTGTATCCGTGATCACGCGCACCAAGGCGTCGGGTCAAAATAACATCGCCACTTCGATTTCGATCCATCCCGTCCAGCGGCGTTGCACCGCCTCCGAATACAGGGAGTATTCGCGCGACAGCGCGCCTTGCTGGCCGGGCGCCTCAAAGCCGACCTGGAGATGTTATTTTGACCCGACGCCCAAAACGGGCGAGCGCTCGAGCGCCGGCCGATGGGCGTTGTAGGAGGCAAGAGCATGGGCGAACCAAGCGCTTGGACGCGCTGCAGCGGCTGCAAGAAGGACATCCCTTTTGAGAGCATGTACTACGTGTGCAGCGTGTCGACCTGCACGCGCAAGCGCACGGGGTTCGTGTTCTGTTCGGTGACCTGCTTCAACGCGCATTTGCCCATGATGCGGCATCGTGAAGCGTGGGCGGTGGAGCAGCGGTCACCGGCGCGCAGTCAGTGGCAACGCGAGCAAGCCGAGCAGCGCGAACGCACAAGCGAGCGCGAGAGCCGCGCCACCCGCACCCGCGAACGAGCTCGGATGGTGGAGTCGAGCAGCGATGCCGAAGCGCCGCAGGACATCCTGGTGGTCGCTTCCAAGCTCAGGCGTTTCGTACGCGCGGTCTCCGGCATGAACATGTCGGATCGCACGCTGGAAGTGCTCAGCGAGCACCTGCGGCTGCTGTCGCGGCAGGCCATTCGCAGCGCAGCGACGGACGGGCGCAAGACCGTGCTCGAAAGGGATGTGCCGAAACCGGAGCCCCGGGAGTCGCCTTAGGGCCCTTGGCTTCATCGCTCCCGCAGAGACCGTGATGGTCTGCGATACGGATGAGCAGCGACAGATCCAGCACCGCGCTCGCCGCGTGGAGCTTTTGCCAGGCCGCTACGACGCCTTTGCGCTGGTGCGAGCCTGGTCCGACCAGGAGTACGTCGTGCTGCTCGACAGCGCCGGCAGCCCGTCGCGCGATCAGCGCCTCGCCGCATCCTGTGAGGCCCGTGCCGAGCCCGCTCGTTGGTCCATACTGGCAGCCGACCCGTTCGCGGTCTTCCGATCCCGGGGCCCGGCGTGTTTCGCCGGTCCTGTGGGCCGCGAGCGACGGCTTGAACGACCACCGCTGCGAGAGCTCGCCTCGCTCCTGGAGCGCTACCGGATTCCGGTAGCCGAAGAAAAGCAGCATGCCGCCGTCAACGCTCTTCCTTTCACGGGGGGTGCCATGGGCTACCTGGGCTACGAGCTCTTGCACCAGATCGAGCGGATCTCCCATCCCGAACGCGATCGCGGACCCGCCTCGCTGCCGGACTGCTACCTGCTGTTCTTCGACACGGTCGCGATCTGCAACATCGCGAGCGGCGAGCTCTACGTGGCGGCCAACGGCTTCGGAGCATCGCAGGTTTCGGCGCGCCGAAGCGCAGACGAACGCTTCGTCGAGGTCGCGTCGCGACTGCGACCGCACCAGGGCCGCGGCACGCGGACGCCCCCCCCGGAGCGCCGCAAGCGAGCGCGACTGCGCCAGGGCGATCTGATCTCGCGCGGGATCGAGCCGGTGATCTGCCGAGCCGACTACCTGCGGCTGATCGAGACCACCCAAGAGCACATTCGCGAGGGCGACGTCTTCGAGGTGTGCCTGTGCAACCGTTTCGATACCGAGTTCGCAGGCAGCGGCTTCGAGCTGTATGCCGCCCTGCGCCAGGTCAATCCCGCCCCTTTCGCAGCCTATCTGCAGCTACCCGAGGTGCAGGTGTTGTCGTCCTCGCCCGAGCGCTTCCTCAGGCTCGATCGCGAACGCCGGGTCGAGACGCGGCCGATCAAGGGGACACGACCCCGCGGCCACACGCTCGAGCAAGACAGGGCGCATGCGCGCGATCTCTTCGAGAGCGAGAAGGACCGGGCCGAGAACATCATGATCGTCGACCTGGCACGAAACGACCTCGGCCGGGTATGCCAGTTTGGCAGCGTCGGGGTTTCCGAGCTGCAGGCGATCGAATCGTTCGAGTTCACTCACCAGATGGTGTCAACCGTACAGGGATTGCTTCGCCCAAGCTGCGACCCGATCGATCTGCTCCGGGCGACGTTCCCGGGAGGGTCGATGACGGGCGCTCCCAAGATCGCGGCCATGAAGATCATCGAGCACCTCGAACCGGTAACACGAGGCGTGTTTGCGGGATCGATCGGCTACTTCGATTTCGATGGAGCGCTCGATCTGAGCATCGTGATCAGGACCTTTATCAAGCAGGGGGACTCGCTGAGCTTCCACGTGGGCGGAGCCATCGTCGCCGACTCGGACGCTTCTGAGGAACATCAGGAAACACTGGACAAGGCCTCGGGCCTGGTCGCGGCGCTGGACCGCTACCAGAGCGCGCAACAGCGGGGGCGATGAAGGCTGCGAGCTCCATGCGAATCGTCATCATCGACAACTACGACTCGTTCGCCTACAACCTCTACCAGCAGGTCGGTGAGATACTGAGCGTCGAAGCCACGGTCTTTCGCAACGATCGGATCACCGTCGCACAGATCGCTGAGCTAGCCCCGACACACCTGATCCTGTCGCCGGGTCCGGGCAACCCAGAACAGCCGCCGGCGCTGGGGGTGTGCCGCCATCTGATCGCCGAGCTAGCCCGCATCGCTCAGCGGTCGCAGGCGCCTCGACCGATCGAGCCCGAAGCTCGTGACCGATGCGGGCTGACACCTCGGCTGCCGGTCCTTGGGGTGTGCCTGGGACACCAGGGCATCGGCCACGTCTTTGGGGCAAGGATCGTGCGCGCACCGGCTCCTACGCACGGCAAGGCGGGATGGATCCGGCACGACGGGTGCGGCGTTTTTCGGGGACTACCGAACCCGGTGCGCGCGATGCGATACCACTCGCTCACGCTCGACCCCGAGAGCATTCCGGAGACCTTGCGCGTCACGGCCTGGAGCGAGGACGGGCTCGTGATGGGCGTATCGCATCGCGAGCTGCCCCTGTGGGGCGTGCAGTTTCACCCCGAGTCCATCGGTACACCGCAGGGCAACGCGATGCTGCGCAATTTCCTGCTGCCGGGAGCAGCCGGTTTCTTGCCGTCGCGCGGCCCCGCTGCTACCTCGGGAGTTGGCGAGGCGTCTCCCATGCTCCCGGATGCTCGCACGACGACGAGGAGTCTACGATGACAAGGAACCGATGCGGCTTGCGGCTGGCCCTGGCGTTGGGGCTTGGACTCGCAGCCGTTGCCTGCGAGGAGACCAAGAGCCCCCAGCAGCTGCAACGCGAACGCGCTCGCGTAGCGCTCGAGGAACTGGGCGACACTGCCAAGCGGGCGGCCGGCGAGGTGGGCCAGCTCGTCAAGACCGAGACGCAGGGGGTGCGTCAAGACGTGGCCGAGGCGGCAAGCCAGGCCCGCGGCAAGCTCGCCCGTGCCGCGGGTGGTGCCAAGCAAGCCACCAAACAGCTCAAGAAAGAACTGGGAGAAGCTGCCGCACACGTGGAAGGTCTAACGCGTCGCTTCAAGAAGGCTACCGGTCGCGACGGCGACGAAGACGGTGACAAGCCGCAAGCCAAGAATTAGGGGCCTTGCAGCCCAAAGTGCGCTAATGCTTTGAGTGGAAGGCAGGAGCCGGGGGGCCAGACGGCAGTTGCAGCTTTACGGCAACACAACAGGACTAGGCTCGGCTGAACGCAGAGCACTCGAGCGCCTTTATCGCAGGCGCGTGCCCTTCGACGTGCTGGCCACTCCAGAGCTGTGTCGCGCACTGGCGGCCGTCTCGCATACTACAGGTCGTCAGGTGGGCGCCCTGGTGCATCGCTCGGGGCATGTGGAGTACGTGGTCGTCGGTGACTCGACCAAGCTCATGCTCCCCGACATCGGCCGCTTGCGCGGTGGCTCGGGACGCTTCAGGGGGTTACGGCTGCTGCACACGCACGTGCGCAGCGAGCCGCTCAGCCGCGACGATCTCGTCGACTTGACGCGCCTGCGGCTCGATCTCGTGGCGGCGCTGTGTCTGAACGCGGAGGGTCACCCCCAGACGTTCCACTACGCCCACTGCATCCCGCTCGATCAAAAGGCCGGCCTGGATGACGCTGCGGTCGCAGAACCCTTTCGTGTCTACGGCCCGATTCCCTACGGCCAGCTGCGGTGCAACCCAAGACAGCTTCTGGCCGGCCTCGAAGAAGAGTTCGCGCGCGCTTCGCGGCTGCGACCCGCCAGGGCAAAGGATGGTCGAGCGATCCTGGTGCACCTCAGCTCCCGGCACTCCACGGGATCGCCGAGCGACTCGTTGCGGGAGCTCGCGGACTTGGCGC
Organism: Pseudomonadota bacterium; assembly: GCA_022361155.1. Classification (NCBI taxonomy): domain Bacteria; kingdom Pseudomonadati; phylum Pseudomonadota; species Pseudomonadota bacterium. The sequence continues at coordinate 11,344 of JAKSBK010000475.1, read as the reverse complement.
GCACGGCGGGCCTCGAGGTTGCCGACAGCGTCGTTCAGACCCGGGATCGGATCGACTCCAAGTACGTGCTGGGACGGGGCAAGCTGGAACAGGTCGTGCTGCGCGCCATGCAGCTCGACGTCGAGGTGCTGCTCTTCGATGGCCAGCTCAGCCCGGCTCAATGCTCGGCGATCGGCCGCCTGACCGACCTGAAGATCATCGACCGCACGCAGCTCATCCTCGACATCTTCGCGCAGCACGCTCAAAGCCGCGACGGAAAACTGCAAGTCGAGCTCGCGCAGATGCGCTACCTGTTGCCGCGCCTGGGAAGCCGGGACGATTCGCTTTCCAGGCTGACGGGTGGAATCGGGGGGCGGGGACCGGGCGAGACCAAGCTGGAGATCGGCCGGCGCAGAGCTCGCGAGCGCATCGCACGACTCGAGGCGAGGTTGGCCCAGCTGGGAAGGCAACGTCGCCAGCGCAGGCGGCGTCGCACCCGCGCCGGCGTGCCCGTCGTCGCGGTGATCGGGTACACGAACGCCGGCAAGAGCACGCTGGTCAACGCACTCGCTCGTAGCGACCTTTTGACCGCGGACAAGCTCTTTGCCACGCTCGACCCGCGATCGCGTCGGGTGCACTTCTCGCAGGACAGGTATGCGATCGTGAGCGACACCGTGGGTTTCATCCGCGACCTTCCGAGCGATCTCGTCACTGCCTTCCGTGCGACTTTCGAGGAGCTTGTGGACGCCGACTTGCTTCTGCACGTACTCGACGTGTCCGACCCGGGACTGCAACAGCACCTGGCCACCACGGATGCGCTGCTCAGGCGCCTCGAGCTCGACCAGATTCCACGCATGCTCGTGCTCAACAAGAGCGACAAGCTCGGCACGGCCGACGCCCCGATGGTCGGCCGCGGAGCCGGGGCGCTGGCCGTGAGCGCGCATGAGCCTGATTCCCTCGGCCCTCTGCGGTCCGAGCTCGAGCGCCGGCTGTTCGCCGGCGGCCCGCCGCCGCTGCAAGCAAAGAAGGCGACTCCCGCCGTGGCACAGGCTAGCGCGCCACGGGCTTGATGCCCACCCTCCCCTCGCGCACGACGATCTTGAACCCGATGCGCTTGCCGGGGTTCTTCTCGCGCAACCTGGGCACCAGGGCCTGAAGCTTGCTGGCCAGAGCTTGGTAGCGCACGTTGTCGACGGCTTCGCCGTTGGCTCTCCGCGCGCGCACATAGTGATCGTAGATGTGCCTGAGCTGCTTGTCCGAGAGCGTGCCGGGTGAAGCCGGTCTCGAAGCAGCGCTCGCCGGAGGTCGGGAGGAGGCCGGCTTGGCCGCTGCGGTTCGCCGGCGCCGGGCGCGCAGCTGGTCGCGCCGGTAGCTGCCCTCCTCGATCTGGCGCGCCACCCGTCGCCAGTACACGGAATAGCTCGTGTAGCGCTGCGCGAGCTGCTGAAACCGAAAGCGCAAGGCCGTGTTACGCGGAGCCGCCCGCCGCAGCCGCGCCAGTTTGCGGTCCACGTCCTTGCGAGGCACCATCGGCTCGATGCGTTCCACCCCCTGAAACCACTGTTCGTACAGGGCCCGCAGGCGGTCCAGGGCCTTTTCCGCCTCGGCCAGCAGAAGCTCGAACTCCGGGCTGGTGGTCATGGTCTGTGGATCACCGGCGCTCGTCCCTCAACGCAACCAAGCTGAATACGTCGGTGTCCGGTCGCCCTGTACGGATGCGTGCGTGTGCGCTACGCGCGCACGTGTGCTTTCACAGACGTTCACGGCAGCGGTTCGATGCGCAGGTTGTCGAACCACAGCTCGGATTCCCAGTTGTTGAAAGCAAAATGGTCGTGTCCCGGGCCTCGCAGCGGCTTCGGATCGTCGAGCTTGACGAGCTCCTGTCCATCGACCCAGGCGGTGACCAGCGAGCCCCTGCGCTCGACGCGCATCCGGTAGGTGTGGCCGACCTGCACCTTGCGTGGCGGACCGACCGCACGATCACCGGCGTGCTCGTCCATGCGAGCCAGTACGTTGGTCGAGTTTTGCCAGCCGCCGAAGATCACCACGTAGCTGGTCGCGGTGTAGCTGTTCTTCTGGGCCCTGGAACGGCCGTCCCCGAAGATCTCGACCTTGATATCCCCTTGCGGGGAATCGCTGCGGACGTCGAACTCCACCCGAACGTTGTCGGGCAGCGTGCGCCGCAGCCACAGCGGGCGGTTGCGCGCACCCTGCACGTGGAGCTTGCCGTCACGGATCCGGTAAGGACCCCCCGTGTTGTTGTAGAGCGGGCCCAGCTCACTGCGCTCGAAGTCGTCCTCGAATCCGTCCGCGCCAATAACCGGATCGCCTTGTGGGGTGCAGGCGCACAGCGCAAGGCCGGCCGTCATCAAGAGCACGAAAGCGCACATGGGCCTGCAGCTCGTTGCATGTGCGTACATCGAGGCGACCATAACCAAAGGGGCCGCCTCGATCCACCGTAACCGGCCCCGGAGCAGCGACCGCTCGAGGATCGAGCGCTCGATCAACAAGTGCCCGGCCCGAAGCTCCGGACCGAGCATGGCGCAGCGCCGCGGAGTCGGATGGCGTGTTGGCGAACCGAGGAAACGCGGCGAGGGCGGCTGGAATTGGCAGGGTCGAGCGCGAGCCGGCGCGGCAGACGGCTTCGCGCCGCAAGCCAGGCGACGGGAGCGGGTTTTGGACCGGGCACCATAACAAGGCTGGTGCCAGCTAGCGTGGAGTGGGTTATCCTGCTGTATATCGTGACCCACGGGGAACCCGACTCCGCCGCAGCACGAGACAAGCAAACGGGAGCCGCCATAGCGCACGCGGTACGTGAAGCGCTTTCGAGCGTGCTCGCCGGTGAGAACACGGAGCTGGTGTTGGCATACGCGCTGCGCCTGGCTCGGATCCCGCGCCTTCCGAGCGACGGCGCCCAGCTGCACGGCTTCGTAACGGGGCCCCTGCATGAGGCCATCGAGGCGCTGGTGGGTGCCGCCGAGGCGACCCAGGTGGTCGGCGAGCTGCGGGCCGTGTTCGGCCTGAGCAGCGGACGAGCCAGTGCGCTCGAGGTGCTCAGCGAACCTCCGTCCGAGCCGCGCTCCATCACGCTGCAGCCACCTTCGACCGGCGACGACGATACGCAGAACATGGACTCCGGTGACGACTCCGACGTCGACACGGCCATGATCCCCAACCTCAACAACCTGCGCGTGGTCCTGTTCTCGAGCGACGATCAGGCGCGGCGCCGACTGAGCGAATGGCTGCCCCCGATCGCGCGTGTGGTTGCCGTACAGCAATGGCGCGCCCTGGTCGACGCGCTGCACGCCACAAGCCCGGCAGGTGCGCTGCTGGTGCTCGACTGCAGGAATCTCGATCAAGGCGCCACCCTGCTCGCAACGATCGCACCCGATCTGCGTCCCGGCGCGCCCGTCGTGCTGTGGGGCAGCCCGAGCCAGACTCAGAGGCAGCTCGACTACGTTCAGCAGCCGCGTTCGGAGTGGATCCGCTGCGAATCCGAAGCCGAGCCCGAAGACCTGGCCGCCCTCATCCAAAGCGCCATGGCCCGCAAGGGCTAGTTTTGGAGTGAACAGCGAAGCGCGCGGCCCTCGCCGGTCAGGTGCGCAATGGCTGGGATGGGCTCTCACGAGCGCGGCAGGACCTCGGCGCCGGTAAGCCCCAGGTGATGATCGGTGGCCCATACGCGCTTGATCTTGTGGCGCGTCATGAGCGTCAGGCTCGAGGCATCCACGTAGGTCAGCTTGGTGCCACGCAGGCGATCGAGGACGCCGCACACGAGCTCGTGGTGTTTGGCATCGGCATCAAAGACCTCGAGTCCGCTCAGACTGTCCAGAAAAAACCGAAACGAGCGTGCCGCCTCCTCACCGTACCTGTGAAGAAACCACGAATAGGCTTCCGATCGAACAAGCATCGAGGTGTACCAGCGCGGCCGGGGGCCGTTGAACAAGGCGCTGGCTTGCGTGTGGTGCCGATCCTTGCGATTCAGAAACGCGATGAAGATCCCTGTGTCGAGAAAAACTTTTGAAGTGCTCATGGTGTTTCGCGGCCATACACCCCGTCATCCACGCTCGCGCTGTCGCTCTCGCCCCCCTCCATGATGCCCGCGTAGGACATCCAGGGCTTATCGCTAGGTTGCCGGGCCACAAGCTCGTGGAGACCGCGCCGACACAGCTCCGCCAAGGAGATACCTTGCCGTCTTGCCAGCATCTTGGCCTGCCGATACAGCTCTTCGTCCACGGAAATCTGCGTACGGATCATGTTATCATGATACGTTGTCATGATAACAAGAGCAACCCAATACGCTGGGCGTTCGAAAGCTTGGGGCACGTCTGGCGCCCGCGCGGAGGCTCCTGACCGTCATGCTCCGGGCTCGACCTCGAGTTCGTCGAGAAGCGCCAGATCGAGTTGGTCTTTGGGGCGATTGGCCGCGCGTTTGGTTGCACATATTTGTGCCAAGCCGAGGAATCCGACTTCGATACCTTCCAGCGTAACCGACACGCGGCCGGACCATGCTTCCTCGAACGATATGCCGGCGATACTGCTCAAGATGTCGATACGGACGGGCTCGCGACCCAAAATAGCCATACGTTCGAGGTGCTTGAAGTGTTCCTTGGCAGCCTTGGCGTATTCAGGGAAGCCGAAGCCTGCAAGTGCCAGGCCTGGACGCGATGCGTTGGACGCCGTCGGCTGCACTAGGATGTTGATGTCCCGCGTCGCGCGGCGCCTACCCAGCACTGCCATCGCGCGAGCGCCGACCACCAGGGAGCGTACGCCACGGGACGTCAGACAGGACAAGAATTCTTCGAAGTCGGGATGCAGCCGAGGCTCCGACATAGTGCATCCTCCGCAGCCGCTCGAGCGCTGCCAGGCGCTCGCATGCGGTAGAGTCCTGTGCGGCCTGTCGGACAAACCGCGCGTTGTCGCTCAGGACGCCGAGCTGGAATAACCAGCGTTCACGCATGGCTAGAGCATGACGCAGACGCTTGACGGCCGCCAGAGGAACCGTTCGGTGCGTGCTCGTCGAAACCAGACTGACCGGCGTCGATCACGCGAGAACTGGTGCCGCTTTGCACCCAGCTCCGACGAGTCTACCGTCAGAGCCATGTCTCTGCCTGTGCTTGTGAGTCATCGGGTGGGGTCTGGGACGAGTATCTTGTGGGCCCCGGACGGTCATGCCGGGATTCGTCGACCCCGCTCCCCTGGCAAGGCGCAGCCATTTCTGTCAGTGGGGGTGCATCTGGCAGTGGTGTGGGAAGTGAAGCCATGGCTGGCCGTGATTCCAGAATGTGGAGTTTCCACTCTGGAGTTTCCGTTCTATTGAAACCAAATACTATCTTCCTTGGCCGCAGGGCCAGGCGGCCCCGACGTCCCCGGCACGGTTCCAAGTTCTCCCCAGCGGCCACCGTAGTCAATCCAGTCCATCGAGAAGAAGGGATGGTTGCGCTCACCCATATTGAGCGTGCCACCACCTTGCCAGCCGGCGTTGGAGCCCTTGCCGTCGGCCCACGTCCACCATTGCTCCGCAGCATGAGAACTGCAGCCGCGGCCCCAGGGGAACTCCGCCGAGTCGCAGGAAGACTTGTTGGGGTAGTTGGCGTGAGAGCCAGATGCGGTGAAAACTCTGGGATGGTAAGTGTCAACCCACTGCACCTGGCTCGGCTGCACAACCGTATAGGTGGTGTGGTGCCAGTATACGAGTTGTGTCGCATAGGGGTACGCTTCATTCGAGACATTCACAACAACGTTGATGTGTTCCCAGTCGCCTTCGTGGTTGTTAAACTGGTCGTTGTATGGCCAGAAGAACCAATACTGAATCGTGACCTGTTCCACGCCCGAAATATACACGTGAGCGTAGACGATCCACTCCAACGGAGAGCCGAAACCAGGACCGGCGTGGTCCGAATCGTTCTTCATTTGCAGAAAGTAGTGGTCGTGCTCGAAAGAGTTAAAAACGTTGGAATGGTACCAGGTTCCCTTATGCTTGCAACGGTACCAATGGTAGCTGTAAGCTTGATGGGACCAGGTGGTAATATCACTCCAGGTCGGGTAATCATCGACGTTGTGGTCGACAAAGCAAAGGCCCTCGTGATGAATTCGCAGTCTGCTCCGGTCCATAAACCAGTTGACGTTCGCAGGACTGATCTACTCGTAACCAGTATTGATGTAGACGACCGGCGCGAATAAGTTCTGGAGATAGATTTCGTAGGTATCATCGATATTGTCATTATCGTTGTCGACCCACGCCTGCGCGTCAGCTGCAGCCAGGAGTCCGAGTGTTAGCGTTAGCAGAGTAACTCGCTTCATTGATTGCTCCTTGTAGCTCAGCCTGCTCCTAATTGGGGAGAGTCAAGAGTCGACCGCGACTCTTGACGACCAACTCGATCGCTCGAGATGGCCGTACGCTGCCTGACTGCCTGGTTCTTGACGTGACCCGTGGGGCCAATTGGTGTCGCTCGCTAGGTTGTCGACTTTATTTACACTAGAGTGTAGCATAGCATGGCTATAGCTAGCTGGACAACCCGGCCGGGTAATGGCACGACATCACGCCGGGGCTCTCGTGGGCGCGTGCTGACAGTCACGTCTGGGGATGTGCCTGCAACCGTGAGCCGGCTCGCCGCCCGCTGTCGCGCGACACCATGAGCAATGATCTCGAGCTGCTGGTCGATTCGGGAGCCTTCTGGGATCGCCTGCGCCGGGATATCGGGCAAGCCCGGCACCGAGTCTACGTTCAAGCCATGACGTTCGAAGCAGACCGCACGGGCAACGCGGTCGCACGCCACCTGAGCGCATCGGGCGCAGCCGATAAGCGACTGCTCATCGATGAGTATTCGCGCCACATCGTGAGCGACAAGTTGGCGCGCGCGCCGAGATACCGTGGGGACCACGATCTGCAGCGCGAGCTCAGGGACACGAGACGCCTTGACGAGGCTCTGCGGCAGCACGATGTCCGGGTGCGCTTCGTGAACCCGGTCGGGCCCTTGCTGGTCCGCTTCCCGTTCCGAAACCACAAGAAGCTGATTATCGTAGACGACGACGTGGCCTACTTCGGCGGCATCAACTTCAGTGACCACAACTTTGCGTGGCACGATCTCATGTACCGCAGCAGCCGGCCGGAGCTCGTGGCGTTCTTGCGCGACGATGTGCTCGCAACCTGGCAGGGCAACAACCAGCGTGCGTCGGCGGCCTGGCCAGGTATTCGACTGCACATCCTGGACGGGCAGGATAATCCGAAAGTGTTCGAGCCAATCCTGGCAGCCATGGCGTCTGCTCGTCGTCGCGTGTTCGTGGAATGCCCCTACCTCACGTTCCCCTTCATCGATGCGCTGCGCGAGGCCAAAGCGCGCGGCGCGGAGGTGACCGTCGTGACGTCGGCGGTCAACAACTGGGCCCATTATCGTGACTACATGCCGTGGGAGCTAGCGCGCTCCGGTGTCGAGGTGCGTTATCTCCGCGACCGCTTCACGCACCTCAAGACGATCCTGATCGACGATACGAAGTTGTATGTAGGTTCCGCAAACTACGACATCTTCAGCTACTGGGCACAGCAGGAGCTGATTGCCGAGATCGACGACGCCGATGCAATCAACGAATTCCGAGCCCTCGTCGTGCAAAAGGACCTGGACGATTCACATGCCGCTACCGACGGCGTGCGACCGGTCTTGGGACGCTTGCGCCGCGCGGAGCTGCGCTTGCTGGGCCGTGCTATGAGAGTACTGCGCCACTTGTAGCCTCACAAGCAATGGACAAGCAATGGACACGGCCTCACTCATCGAAAGCTTTGGGCTGGTTGCCGGTACGCTGCTCGTGTGCCTGGTTTCGGGGTTCGTGCCCGTGGTCAATGCCGAGCTCTTTCTGATTGCAGTCTCCGCGTACGCGGAGCCCACGATGCTGGCCCCCGTTCTCTTGAGCGCGACGCTGGGACAGATGCTGGCCAAGTCCACCATGTATCTCGGCGGGCTGGGTGTGGTGGAATTGCCCAAAGGCAAGTTTGCCGAGCGGGTGCGGAGGCTGCGGACACGAATGGAATCATGGCAGGGGGCACCCATCGGGCTCGTTTTCGTCAGCGCCTCCACAGGTCTGCCGCCCTTCTACGTGGTCAGTGTCATGGCCGGCGGACTGGGCGTCGGCTTCGCCCGCTTTTTTGCGCTCGGCTTCGCGGGCAGACTGCTGCGCTTCGGCATCTTCCTCGCGTTTCCACAACTGCTGAAGAGCCTCGCGTGATCGCGCCGGCTCTAGCTTCCCTCAGGAGCTTCTACCACCCGTCAACACAATGGCGCCCAGGTAGCTGACCCACGCCAGTGCTGCGACCGACGCTCCGCCGGCGCCTACGACTGTGCTCCAGGCCTGACTCTCGATGGTCCAATAGGGCGTCAAGAGGGTTTCCGAGTCGTTGGTGACCAAGTGGACGCGGAACGCTTGCAGGCCAGCGCCCACAGAAAACACCTCTGCGATGTTCACGGCGACCTTGGCGTCGATGCCGGGATAGGACAGCCGCTGTTCTGTGCGATCGAGCCCACCGAAATGGTACAAGCGGGCTCGGGTCCCTCCGACGATAGCTGCGGCGCTCAGGTCCAGGGCCAGTTGCTCGAGATACCAGGCCGCTCCCAACCAGGGTCGATAGCGCACGCGGCCGCCCAACCTGAGGTCGGTTCGGTAGCCAGCATCTCGGACCCAGTCGACTCCAAGCAGCCCGCCGATGGCGAAACGCGAGTTGAGTCTATGGAAAATGCCCAAATCGATGTGGAGCATGGGCTGCGTCGACCCCAGCAGGTCAAGCTCGTCGATCTGCTTGCCAGCACCTGCCTCCACGATGAGAAAGTTGATGCACTCCGGATCCACACCAGCGCGAAAACACCAATCGGTTTCGTGCTCGTGCAGGTTCTTCACGTCGCTGATCGCCGTGGGCAATGCGCCTGATTCGGATTCTGATGCTGACCGGAAATACAGGGAGCGCGCATCGACGCCATCGAACTCCCCCTGCCTCACCTCACCGTTGTCCAAATGCAGATGCAACCGGCGACCCTGCGGCACCTGCCTCCACACGCTGAACAGGCTTCCAATCCCAGCCCCGACAATGGCACCAGCCAGGCCACCGGCCAGGGCCAGTGATCCCGCGAACAAGGCAGGGTCCGATGGCCTATCCAGCCAGCCCCGCTGCCAGCCGGTGCTCCAGGCTAGAACGCCGACGGTGCCAAAGATGGTCGCGCCGAACACCGCTCCGTCGAGCACGCCTTGCTTCCAGGACGGACCGCGCATCCACAAGGTCCCCCGGGCGGCCTCAGCCAGGAAATCGTCGCCATGACGTGGATCAAAGAAAAGCGCGCCCGACGGGCTCAGAACAAACCGACTCGTCTTGTAGGTGTGCTTCTGTATCCCGCTGGCTCCGATTTCGCTTGCGTCGGCCGGTAACGCAAGCGACCCCTGCGGGTAGGACGCCGCTGCAGTGTCGTGAGCGTGCTGCGCCTGCGCCGAGGAGGGCTTCTGTTTCTGTGCCGCGAGAGGCATGGCGACTGCCATCAACACAGCGAAGAAAGGGCTCGATGTCAGGGTCCGTCCAAAAACGAGTGCAACGACTTGACTCCGATCCATCCCGCCCGGCGATGTTGCGCCGCCTGCGAATACGGGGAGTATTGGCGCTGCGGCGCGCCTTGCCGGCGGGGGGCCTCGAAGCCGATCTGGAAAGGTTCCTTGGCTCAATTGCAACCTCCCCCGGCACGCCCTGTAGGCAAGGTGCGTGCCACAGGCCTCGGATCCAGCGTCTGAGAGAACATCCTACGCCTGGCTTCAGGCGCAAACTGTCCGGGGAACGCAAATGCGCTGCGCGCGCCTTGTGGACAACGCTGGCCTCCGACACTACGTGGGTCGTTCGGTCGGCGTATGGGTGTTGCGCCTGGAACACATGCGTGAGCGCTTCGCCACACCGCGAGTACCACTAGCTCGGGTTGAGCGTGTTTTGGGGAACGTCTGCTGGCGCGGCAACGGGCGTATCCGCGGGCATGCAGGCCCCGACCATGGGGCCGACCCGGTAGCAGTGCACCCCTGGCTTCTCGCCCCTCGCTGCAACAGAAGTGCTCGAGTCGAGATCTAGCCTCGAGTCTGGCTCTAGCCGGTGAGCGCATGGGCTATCGCCAGCAGGACGCCGGCTATCAATCCTGCCAGGACATCATCGGCCATGATGCCTGGGCCTCCGTGCCAGCGCTTGTCGACGTAGCCGATCGGCCCTGGTTTCCAGATATCGAAAAGCCGAAACAAGCCGTACCCGGCGGCCAGCCACACCCACTCGACCGGGATCCAGCACAACGTGATCAAACAGCCGACGAACTCGTCGAGGACCACTTCCTGGGGGTCTTGATGCGTGCTGCTGCCCAAGTACCTGCTCACGGCCCAGGTCGCGAGCGCGGTCAGCAAGACACAGCCCGCGACCCGCCACGGCCACGGCAACGCCCCGAAAACCACACCGAACGGCACGGCAACCAGGGCGCCCCAGCTGCCCGGCGCCACGGGCAATCTCCCTACGCCGCCTAGCGTGGCCAGGCAGCGCGACCAGCGAGGTCCGGGGCGCCCCTGGTCTCCGGGGCCGATACCGACACGGGAGCTCCCGTCGGAAGCGCCCGCTGGCTCGGACTCGGCGAGGTCCCGCGACTTTCGCATCATGAGGGGGCTTGCTCGCTCGCTCTGCGCTAGCGCGTAGCGCTACACCGCGGTGAGGAGCGAGGAGGAAAGCTGGGGCTCGGGCGAAAGGCGCGGGATTGCACAGAATTCAAAGCGATCGGCGCTCTAGGCAGCGTCGCGGCGGGCCCGCTCCCAACGGTAATCCCGGCGCGCACGCCCGGGATCGAGCTTGGCTATCGTGGCTCGGTACTGAACAAACACGAAATCGCGGTGCAGCGGGTAGTTCCAGGTGATGAACACGGCCGAGCGCGCGATGACCCAGGCGATGCGATAATCCATGTTGGGCAGCAGGAGAAAGACGGCCACGCCCCCCGCGTTGAGCAGCGCGCTGCTCACGCTGACAAACGTGTAGCGCGCTCCCTGCGACAGATACGGGCCAGGCGCGCCGAACGCCCACACACGGTTGATCGTGAAATTCACCACGCCACCCACAGCGCAGCCACACAGCGTCGCGGCCTCGGGGCCGAGCCAGGTCGCAGCGACAAGCGAATAGACAACGCCGAAGTCGAACGCGGTGGCTATCCCGGCAGCCGTGATGTTGCGGAACAAGCTGCCCTCACCCAGGGAGAGCAGGCGTGGATCCGAGCCGCGCCGGACAGGCGCGCGCGGGAAGAGCCTGAGCATGCTCAGGCTCTTCCCGCGCGCGCCTGTCCGGCGCGGCTCGGATCCACGCCTGCTCTCCCTGGGTGAGGGC
>JAKSBK010000474.1 GCA_022361155.1 Pseudomonadota bacterium | reverse complement strand
TCTTGCGGCCTCCCTTCTTAGCGGCCCTGGTGGTGGTCTTCCTGGTGCCCTTCTTGCGGGCAACCGGCTTGCGCGCAGTTTTCTTGCGAGTCGCCTTCTTCCTACCTGCGCCGGCGGCCTTCTTGCGGGCGCCCTTCTTGGCTTTAGCCATGTTGGACCTCCTTATGGGTCGTTGGATTGACTGTACCGTATTGTAACGTCATGCCACTGTCAAGCCTGGCAACACCTAATTTAGCTATAACTTATTCTATTTGAGTGCTTAGTGATGTGCAAGTTTGACTTGCATCATTAGATTATGGTGACAACGGACGCCGTCCTGGGTTACCAGAGGATTACGGCACACCTCGCTGCCTGTGCTGGCGGGATAAGCGGGGACGAGTGCACCTTCGTTGACATCGCAGGCGCCGCCACCATACCGTGACTTGGGTGGCGGCCCGTTCCGATCGGGTTGTGTAGCCAACACCAGCAAGGCGAGGGTTGAATGCTGAAAGACGTCCGAGCACACGCGAGGTTGCGGTGCACCGTTGTTGCCAGTGCGATCGTCGCAAGCTCAGCAGCGGCCTGCGGCTACTCGGAGGATGAGATGCAGGTCAAGCGCGACCGCATCAGCGAGTTGGGTCAAGAGCTGGCGGCGGCTCGGCAGGCTCACGAGCAGCTCCAGACGCGCTTTGACGAGCTTGACCAGCAGAATCGACGCATGGTGGCGCAGCTACAAGAGCTGGGGACGAACGTCGAGCAGCTGCAGTCGGAACGCAGCGACCTCAAGAGAGCCCTGGAGGAGCACAAGGCGCGCATGCAACGAGCCCAGGAACGGCTCAAGACCTTTCGCAAGATGCTGGACCAGTTCCACTCCATGATCGCCTCGGGCAAGCTTCGCGTACGGATAGACCGCGGACGCATGGTGGTCGAGTTGGCAGAGAGCATTCTGTTCGATTCAGGCAGCGCCAGGCTCAAGAAGGGCGGCAAGGCGGCACTCGCTCAGGTGGCCGAGGTGCTCAAGACGATCCCCGACCGCGACTACCAAATCGCCGGACATACGGACGACGTCCCAATTCGCGGACGCCGGTTCGCGTCGAACTGGGAGCTGTCCGCTGCGCGCGCCGTGACCGTGACTCGTTTCGTGGAGGCCCAGGGGCTCGAATCCCTTCATCTTTCCGCAGCGGGATATGCCGACACGCGGCCGGTGGCGAGCAACGAAGGCCCCGAAGGGCGAGCACAGAATCGACGCATCGAGATCGTGCTCATGCCCAACCTCGACGAGCTGCCGGATCTCACGTTGCTCACCAAGCTCGATTCGTAGCCGTTCAGACCCCAGGAAGTCGGGTTCCAAGGCGCTGACACGTGACATGGCGTCGGCGGGATCGGGCCGCGTCGATCTCGATGGGTGCGAATTGGTTTATCCATTGAAATCCTTGCGAAAAATTGTAATTGACATACACCGAGTCAGCAGGTAGGCTCCACGCCGACTTTGCGTCTAGGCTCTATCAGGCGGGCGCGGACGCTGCGCGCTCAGTGCCGTTCCTGGACGCTGTCCTGCCGTTTGAAGAGGACCCAACAGAAGGGAGTCCACAATGCAGACTCGTGCACAGCGGACGTTCAAGGTGGGCGACAAGGCGGTGTACCCGGCGCAGGGTGTAGCCGAAGTGGTGTCCATCGAGGAGAAGGATATCGCGGGTGTCCGGCAGCGCTTTTATGTACTGCGCATTCTCGATACCGACCGCAAGATCATGGTGCCCGTCAACAACGCCGGAAGCGTAGGCTTGCGACCTCCCATTAACGAATCCGAGATCAGGGAAATATTCGCGATACTGAAAGAACGGACGATCGCATTTGACAACCAAACCTGGAACCGTCGCTACCGCGGGTTCATGGACAAGATCAAGACGGGATCCGTGTTCGATGTTGCCGAAGTGATGCGCGATTTGTATCGGCTGAAAGCCGAAAAGTCGCTTTCCTTCGGCGAGCGCCGGATGCTCGAAACCGCCCGTACCCTAATCGTGAAGGAAATCGCCGTTACGCGTCGTCGCAGCGAGGAACGGGTGCGTCAGGAGATCGAAAGGATCTTCGAGGCGAACTAGCCGCATCGATGCGGCTGCCACGCGCGACACGGTGGCGAAGACCCTCGGCGCGGCTGGCGCACAGCGCCCGAAACCGGATACGCCACGGTCGCGCGCGAGCGTACGCGAGTGAAATCTTGCCGGCCGCTTTTGACCCCGGGTCGAAGGCGGGAACGGCGAAAGCCTTGCGTGCCAGGCCCGATTTCAAGTCAATCGTCACTGCACATGGCAAGAGACACTCTGGTTATCAACGTCGGCATCGGTGAAACGCGGGTAGCGCTGGTCCAGGACGGTGTGCTCGCGGAACTCTTCATCGAGAGACTCCAGGATCAAAGCGTCGTCGGCAATGTCTACCTGGGCAAGGTCACACGGGTCCTACCAGGAATGCAGGCAGCGTTTATCGACATTGGCCTGGACCGCGCCGCTTTCCTGCACGTCGAAGACGTTATCCCGCAACAGGATATGGATAGCGTGCTCACGGCGAACTCGGAGAACGCGGAGAACTCGGGGGAGCGAGGGGGATCGAGCTCGGGCAAGGCGCGACCCGTTACCCGGGACACGCCGATTCGGGATGTCCTCAAGGAGGGACAATCCTTGGTGGTGCAGGTTTCCAAAGGGCCCATCGGGACCAAAGGTGCACGAGTGACCAGTCACGTCGCACTACCGGGCCGGTACGCGGTCTATCTGCCCACGGTGGATCACCTGGGCGTCTCGAAACGCATTGGAAACGAACGAGAAAGGCGACGCCTGCGCGCCGCCCTGGATGGCTGCAAACCACCACACGGGGGACTCATCGTTCGCACGGTCGCCTCCGGACTCACGAAAAAGCGGCTCAAAGCCGACGTGGGATACATGGTCAAGCGCTGGGGGGAAGTGAAGGCGAAACTGGACAACAACCCGGCGCCTCCGTCTCTGCTCCTTAGCGATCTGGACATCATGCTGCGCGCGGTGCGCGACCTTTTCGACAACAAGGTCCAACGCGTGATCATCGACGATCCCAAGGAGGGTGAACGGCTACGACGCTTCTTGGAGGCCTTCATGCCCGAGCGTGCAGGTGACCTGGAAATCCATGAGGGGAGGGACCCTGTCTTCGACGAGTACGGCATCGAAGATGAGATCTCGCGCGCCCTCGCTCACAAGGTGCCGCTCGCGTCAGGCGGCTATCTGATCATCGACCAGGCGGAGGCACTCACGGCCATCGATGTCAACACCGGTCGTTTCACAGGCCGCGGACACGATGTCGAGGACACGATCCTACAGACCAATCTCGAGGCGGTCAGGGAGATAGCCTATCAGCTTCGCTTCCGGAATATCGGCGGACTCATCGTGCTCGACTTCATCGACATGGAGCACATGCCCAATCGAGATAGGGTCTACAAGTCGCTCCTCGATGCACTAAGACGCGATCGCGCCACCACGACCACGGTGCGCTTCAGCGAGCTCGGCCTGGTCGAAATGACGCGCAAGCGAACACGAGAATCCTTGAGCAGGACGCTCTACGAACCCTGCTTCTATTGCGACGGCACCGGACAATTGAAGTCCAAAACCTCGGTGTGCCACGAAATACTTCGCCAGCTGCGACGCGAGAAAGACGCCCTTCCTGGCTACAAGATCACGATCCAAGCGCACCCCGCAGTATGCGACATGCTCCAACGCGAGGAACGCGGCTCCATCGAGCAGGCATCGAACCGCTTTAGTCGTCAGATCGTGCTTAACGCCAAGCGCGATTATCACCTGGAGCAGTTTGATCTGAGCGGCGCTTAGGGCCCGTAGGATGACGAAAGCAGGTAACCGGCAGCACGCGAGCGAAGGACCCGGATCGGGCCGGCGCTCTGGCAAGCGCGTGACGCTCAATCTGGAGTTCGATTCGTTCGACGCTTTCATCCAAGAGTATGTGACGAACATCTCCCGCACGGGAGTGTTCATCCGCTCAAAGCGACCGCTACCCGTGGGAAGCCAGGTTGAGCTGCACTTCAGCATAATCGCCGGCGCCGTCGAGAGCATTCAAGGGGTCGGACGCGTAGTGCGTCAAGAGCCCGAAGGCATGGGCGTGGTGTTCACCCAGCTAAGCCATTACTCTCAGAAGCTCGTCGAACGCCTGCTCACCTGCCAGCCCGACCAAGCAGGACCATAGACTATTCCGTCGTCGATTCGCCGGCCCGAGCGACGCCAATCGCTCGCAGGCTTATGTACGAAATCAGGGATCCAGGATACTAGAGCCACGAGCCTACGCTTCCTGTAGGTAGCCGCTCTTCAGCAACTCGACCAGCGCCTGACAGGTCGAAAGGTCGTCCGCAGGACAGTGGTTGAGGATCGCCTCCACCACGCGATGGTTGAGCGCCGTCTGCAATACATCGAGCTGCTGCGGCTCCAGGTCGCGCAGCTCGGCGACCAGAGGGGATGCAAGCGACAGCGTCGCATCCATCGCGGGTAGCTCATCGTCCAACCTGGCCATTTCGTCCATGCGTCGCATGGCCTCCATCAACAGGCCCTCGGTCGAAAGCTTCAGTTGTCTCGGAAACTCCTCCTCCGGCTGACTCTCCAGGCAGAAGGTACCCGCCGTCCAACCGACAATACGGTACAAGCTCTTTTCTGCGCCCAGGGTATCGTCGTCGTTCAACGTCGCGTACACCACCTGACCGGCGTCCAAATAGAGCTTACCGACATCGGTTTCTGTACGTACCACAAGTACCCCATTCTTCTTGGAGGAGCTGAACAACTGCAGCAGGTCCGGCAGGGGTACCTCCTCGATG
>JAKSBK010000473.1 GCA_022361155.1 Pseudomonadota bacterium | reverse complement strand
CCTCCCTTGGACGAAGTGTCGGCCAAGATTTGAAGCAGCTTGGCTACGCTCTTGCGCTTGGTCTCGCGCCGGTTGTAGCCCCAATGCCGGCCGATCGTGGTGCAGGTCTCCCAAGGCTGTGTGGTCTCGGCTGCTTGTGGAATCGCCTGTTCCGGTGTTCCAAAGTCGCCGCGGTAGTCCCCCTTTTCGGTCAGTCCGTCGGGACGCCTGCCGATATCAACGCGGTTGTTTATGAGAATGCGAGGCTGAAGCCCGCGTACGAACGCGTAGAGATCCTTGCCGTAGGCGTGGCTCCAGGTGTCGTCCCACTGGCCGTCGAACCACAGTATCGAAATGTCCCCGTAGCGCGTGAGCAGCTCTCGAAGCTGACCCTTCATGTACTGGTAGTAGCGGCCGAACCGGGCCTGGCTCGCGTCCCGCTGCTCCCAAGGGCGTTTCGGAAGATAGTCCGGATGGTCCCAATCCATGATGGAGTGGTAGAAGCCAATGCGTAGGCCTGCGTTGCGCGTGGCGCTCGCCAGCTCGCCAAGCAGATCGCGTTTCTCCGGCGTCGCTCCCAGGTCGAACTCCCCTGTGTCCGAGTCGAACAGGGCGAAGCCGTCGTGGTGCTTCGTGGTGATCACGATGTACTTCATGCCCGCGTCGCGAGCGACCCGCACCCAGCGCTTGGCGTTGAACTTGCGCGGGCGAAAGCGCTTGAGCAGGCGGTGGTAGCGCTCCCTCGGTATTCTGGCTGACTCGCGTATCCACTCGCCGTAATCGGTCTTGCCGCCCCACTCGCCGGCCAAGATGGAGTACAGCCCCCAGTGGATGAACATCCCGAAGCGCGCCTTGCGCCACCATGCCAGGCTGGCTGCGTCCGGGCCCACCTCCGGTGCCTCGACTCCGGCTTCGGCAACTGCTGGCGTCTCGCTGGCTTCGGGGACGGAGCTGCCCGCGGCAAATCTCCCTGCGGGCAACACGGCTGAGCGGTTCGCCTCCGGCGCGGAAGCGGACGGCTCGTGTTCCGGCGAGGACGCGGCCGGCCCTGGATCACCTTCGCTCGAACGCGCAGCCGCGGTCCGGCCCGCGTGTGCGACCTGCGGTGCGGGTGCACACGCCGTGGCCACGAGGCACGAGCCGGCCAGCAACACCATGGAAGGCGCAAGCGCCGGCGTCCCGTTGACTCTAAGGGCCCGTCCAAGAATAACTGGTCGAGACCGGCCGCGCAGGGTGGATGCGATTCGCCGGCGCGCCCAGAGGAAAAACCGCAGCAATAGCAGCGCTATTGCGAGGATTTTTGCGAGGACGAAAGCCGCGAGCGCGCCGCCCTGCGCGGCCGCAGCCGATCGAGTTATTCTTGGACGGGCCCTAAGGAAGCGCATTGACCGGCCAGCAGCCACGCGGCGTGCTCTTGTGGCACTTCTGCTGGGTCTTGAACCACTGCCATGCCCCTTCATCGTAGTCCGAGGTGTAGCAGCAGTGACCAACACACGTGGTCTCTACGAAGTCCGTGACGTGCCCGTTCTTCATCATCATGGCTTCGACGTTCTTGGCTGCAGGCCAGAGGTAGACCTTGTCCTGCATGGAGATGACGAAACGGCCGGCCACCTTGCAGTCCGGTCGGGTTGCCGGCTTGTACACTTCCATCTCGGACTCGTTGACGCCCCCGCAAGTCCACTGGATGGACGCGAAGATGTCTTGCAGGTGAAAGCCACGGTAACCCAAAAACAGCGAGCCTCCCGAGTAACCGATGGCGTGGATGCGCGTGACGTCCACCTCGTACTTGCTGGCGACATCTTCGATGACCGAGACCATCCAGTTGGTCCTGTCGGGCAGCAAGTCCGGCCGGAGCGCACCGGGATAGGCCCAGCTGCCGTTCGGTGTTGGGGCCCTGGGGGCGACCAGGATGAAATCCTGGTGCCGATCGAGCACGTCCTTCCACCAACCCGCGACGTTGTCGGGCGTGCCCTCGTCTCCATGGAACGCCACCACCATCGGCAGGGGCCCCGAGCGCTGCATGGGTACGCCCAGCAGGTAATAGGAATCGGCGTGTTGGTTCATGAGGTCGACACGCCGCAACTGCCCATTGCTCTGCGGTCCCGGACCACCCATGCCGCAGCTGCTGTTGGGTTGGCCGCCGCCCGGCGGGGGACCGCCCGTCCCGCCGAGGCCGCCTCCGATCCCAGCCAGACCTGTCGTTCCACCAAAACCCGCAGGTGCGCCCGTGCCCGCAGGCGCACCGGCGCCCGCCAGGCCGGTCATCCCGCCGCTGCCGGCCATGGCGCCGGTACCTGCAAGCATCCCAGCGCTGCCTCCCACGCCAGTCATCCCGCCAGAGCCGGCGGCCGGGCCACCAGCCGCGGCACCCGCCAGAGCAGTCGTCCCGCCGAAGCCCGCCGCGGCTCCCGCCCCGGCAAGGGCGCTCCCGGCCATGCCTCCGGCAGCGACTCCCCCGCCCCCAACCTGCCCGGCACCCGGATCAGGCGGTGCTGCACCGGTGCCCAATGGCTGCAACGCTGGCGCGGGCTCGGCGCAGGCGAGGACACAGGCAGGCAAGCACGCGAGTATCGGGCCGGTGACGCCAACTGGCAGCGCTCTCGCCGAACCCGAGGGACGCCTTGTCGTGTAGCGATCGATGGCGCTCATAGCTGCGACTTCCTTTGCCGCCCCAATCATGCCCCGTCATGGCCTGACGTGCCAATGCGGCTCACTCCTGCACGGTTACGGGCGGCTCCGGCTCCAGAGCGCGCATGATGCGCCGGGCCCGCGCCTCGATCGCGTCGAGCCGCCCCGCGCGCATCGCGCTTGGCTCAAAGAGGGCGGTGGTGAAACCCACGGCAAAGGCTCCCGCGTCGAGCCAGTCGCGGACGTTGTCTGCATCGACGCCGTTGGTGGGCACGATCCGCAGAAACGGCAACGGTCCTCGAACCGAACGTAGATAGGCGGGCCCGCCCGCGGGCGCTGGAAACAGCTTCTGAAGCTGCGCGCCGGCCGAATAGGCGCGCAAGAGCTCGGTCGGGGTATGCGCGCCCGGCATGACCGCTACACCCAGCGCGAGCCCGGCATGAACCACGGCTTCATCGAACACGGGTGAAACCAGGCAGCAGGCGCCCGCCTTGACGGCTCGGCGCGCATCGTCCGCGCTCAGTACCGTGCCAGCGCCTACCGACAGCGGCCGGCGCTTCGAGAATTCCTCGATCAGCTCGAGCGCCCCCGGCGTGGTCAGTGTGAACTCGACCACACGAAAGCCGCTCCGGATCGCCGCCTCCATGGCGTCGCCCGCAAGGCGCTGCTCCGATGCCCGTACGATCGCGCTCGCACGTGCTCGGTGAAGATGATCGAGGTAGGTCCCGGCAGTCACCGCCGAGAGTATACTCGCACGTTGATTCGCGCACAGCGCGCGATCCCCACCATCCCGTGCTTGACAGGTGGGCGCGCGCGCGAGATTGCTCGATCATGCCGCTCGTGCCCGTTCTGGTCCTTTGCCTGTCGGTCGTCGCGCCGGTGGCTCGTGCCTGGGCGCAGACCGGTTCGCACGCCGGCCTGGCGGCCCGCACGCTGGCTCTACCGTCAGCCCTGGAAGCCCGTGTCCTGCCGCCGCCGGGCATGTTCGCACGGCTCGCAGGACCTGCACCAAAGCAGCCCCCGCAGGTCGTCGTCCGGGAGATCGAGCTCAAGGCTCCCACGAGGCTCAAGGTGTACACGCCGAGCTCCGGTTTCCTCGTGCGCGCAGCCCTGGCGCTGGCGATCGGCACCAATCGAGGCGCCGGGGCCGGGGTCGCTGGATCGTTCGAGAAGGTCTTGCTCTACCGGGCGGGGCCGGGCCGCTTGCTGGCCGGCGGCGCAGTACAGATCGCCATCGGCAACGCTGTCGTCGGCGCGTTGATGCCCACGGTCAGCTATGTCCTAGACGTGGACGAGCGTTTGCGGCCCTGGACGCAATTCGGGCTTGGCCTGCACTGGACCCCTACTCCGATACAGCCAGCTCCTACCGCGCCTCAGGCTTCGCCGGCGCCGAAACGGGACAAGACCAACATGGGCCCGGGTCTGACCCTGGCGCTGGGCGCCGACCTCGATCTAGGCCCGGACTGGTTCGTCAAGGGAGCGGTGAGCTTCAACCTAGCAGCGGATGGCTACGGCATGATCCTCCTGGGCGGAGGCATGCGCATCTAGTCTCGAGCTTAGCACTTTCGGCGGCTGCAATCCCCGGGGAAACCGCCATTTCGGCGTTGCTCCTCCTCCCAATGATCCTCCCAACGACACCACCATTGGTCCTCGTCGCGCCGCGAGCTCGAGCTGACAGTTTTCGCGGGGATTTCGCTTCACCAAGAGTGCTGAGCTCGAGCCTCCTCGAAATATCGCAGAGCGCGTTCGAGCGGCAGGCCGAGGCCGGCAGGCCGCCCAAGCGCGAGCGTGAGCTCGCACGCAAGCTGAGCAGCCTTGAGTCGCGGATCGCGAAGAAGGATGCGGTGATCGCCGACGCTCGGGGCAGCTCGGTGATGGGACCACGATGGACAGCGCAACGCCAGTTCTGGTCAAGGGTCTGCGACTGCCCGCGTGCCGCCCGTAACCCCCGCATACCCAAAGCATCGGAGCCGCGACACGCGCGAACTCCACCTGGGTTGGGCGCGGTGACGCAAAGGGGCCCATCAAGACACCTCGCTGATGAGGGATGGAATGTCATTATCTGGGCACCAAGGAGCGGCGGCGGCGATGGACCAGTTGATGAGGTCGTCGAAACGCCCTGCCT
>JAKSBK010000472.1 GCA_022361155.1 Pseudomonadota bacterium | reverse complement strand
GCTGTTGAACGAAGCCGCTCCGCGGCGGGGGTCTCGATCGCAGGCGAGGACCTGAGCTGAAAGCGTAGTTCCCGAAGGGTGGCCGACCTGCTGGTGTGCAGCAGAGACGGCAACCTCCTTGGAAAGCGGTGTAGCCGCACCGCCAACCAAGGAGGTCCCCAATGGGTCAATTACGCAATCGAATGATGCACGATCTGGAGCTGGCAGGCTACGTCCCGAAGACCCGGCTCATCTACCTCAACTCGATCCGGGATTTCGCGAAGCGTTTCCGCCGCGGCCCGAGCGAGATGGGCGCCGACGAAGTGCGAGCGTGGGTCGATCACATTCGCGAAACCGGGGTCAGCCCGCAGCGCATCCGCCAGCACATGGCGGCACTCAAGTTCCTGTACACCAAGACGCTGTACAGGCCGGAGGCGGTGTCCTTCTTGTCATGGCCATCGGACCCACCGAAGCTTCCGGCGGTACTTGCAGCCGAAGAGGTCGAGCGATTGCTCGCCGCGCTCGAGCGCCCGAAGTACCGCGTGTTCTTCACGACGGTGTACGCGGCGGGGCTGCGTGTGCTCGAGGCGGCCCGCCTTCGCACCGACGACATTGACGCGGCTCGCGGGGTCATCCACATCCGCGTGGCGAAGGGAAAGAAGGAGCGGTACGTGATGCTCAGTCCACGGCTGTTGAGGATCTTGCGAGCGTACTGGTCGCTCGAGCGCCCGACGCCTCCGTGGCTGTTCGAATCGTCCCGCGGGGGCCGACACCTCAACTCGCAGACGGCGCGCAGCGCACTCAAGCTCGCCGCCGCCAAGGCCGGACTCGGCAAGAAGGTCACGCCGCACGTGCTCAGGCACAGCTTTGCCACGCATCTGCTCGATCGCGGCACCGAGCTTCGGGTGATCCAGGTGCTGCTCGGTCACGGTACGATCAAGTCCACGACACGCTACGCCCGCGTGTCTACGGAGCGCATCGCGAAAACGCAAAGCCCGCTCGACCACCTCCAGACGGGCTGAGCGGACGTGGCTCACCGTCCGGCATCCGCCGGGCGGCCACGCTTCGACATCGCCGACATCGTGCGACAGCATCGGCCCGCGCTCGAGGCCGAGGTGCCTTTGACGCTCGCGCAGCGAAAAGTGCTCTCGGCCATGGCGCTGTGCCGGACCGCTATGCTCGGTGGGCACGTCGACGTGTGCCGCTCGTGCGGATTCGAGCGCCCCGCCTACAAATCCTGCCGCAACCGACACTGCCCCAAGTGCCAGGCCCTGCGGCAGGAGAAGTGGATCGCTGCGCGCACCGAGCGACTCCTTCCCGTGCGCCATTTCCACGTCGTTTTCACGCTGCCGAGCGAGCTTCGCGGCCTTGGCAAGTGCTATCCACGCGAAATCTTCGGCGCCTTGTTTGAGGCGGCAAGCCAGACACTGCTCGAGCTCGGCAGCTCGCGTCTCGGCGCGCGTCTCGGCATCACTATGGTCCTGCACACTTGGGCGCGCGACCTTCGCTTTCATCCCCACGTGCATGCGCTCGTCACTGCCGGTGGCCTCCACCAAGACGGCGCGGGCTGGGTGCCGAGCCGCAGCAACTACTTGTTTCCGGTGCAGGTCATGGGGGCTCTGTTTCGCGGCAAGATGATGGCCGTCCTGCAGAAGCTGCATGCCCAGGGTCTCTTCGTCCGCTTCGATGACTTCGCCGACCCCGAGGCCTTCGACCGGCTCATGGGCAAGCTCGCCCAAACCGCGTGGCTGGTCTACGCCAAGACGCCCTTCCGCCGTGTTGACCACGTCCTCAACTACCTCGGCCGCTACACCCATCGGGTGGCCATCTCCAACAGCCGCCTCGTGGACGTGCGCCAGGAGCTCGTCACGTTTCGCACGAACAATGGCAAGCTCGCGAGCCTTTCCCCTGTCGAGTTTCTCCGCCGCTTCCTGCAGCACGTCCTTCCTGACGGCTTCCACAAGATTCGCCACTACGGCCTGTACGCCGGCGCCGCCGAGATGGCACGACACAACGCCCACCGAGCACTCGCCCCCGACGCATCGACCGCGACGGGCGTCCTCACCGGCGAAGCCTCATGGGCCGACAAGCTCCGCGAGCTCACCGGCCGCGATGTTGCGCGATGCCCTCGATGTGGCGACGTCCTGCTTTTTCGATCCGTCCCCGCAACACTCGGTCGCGCTCCACCGGTGGCGATGGAGTTCGCTGCATGAATGAATCCACTTCTCCTCTTCGCGACCGACCCCGTCGCTTGGACCGGTCCGTCTATCCGACACGATCCCCCTTGCCGACACGCCGATCGGCTTCAATACGCTCGCGCACTTCCCCGGCGCGCGCGAGCTCGTCTCCTCTACTCGCAACCTCGTCCCTCTGCTCGGGCCTCCTAGCCAGACTCGGCACCCCGCTCCTCGCGCTGCCGTTCGGCAAATGCCCATAGCCTGACTGACCACGCCTCGGCGCCCGCCGCTCCGGGCTTGTTCAACACGGCGTTTCTCCGGCGGACCTGAAAGCCGCCTGCCGAAGCTTCAGGTCTGCTCGGCGTCGTCGCCGGAGAAACGCTCATCGTTAAAAGGTGGGCCCCCACGGTTGGTGGGGGCCCATGGTTGGCTCCCCACTTGCGAGCTTGTTGCCAACCTGTACCACAGGGCCCCCGGCAAGGCACGGAAATCATGCGATCCCGCGGGGTTGGGCCCGGCGAGCGTGAACAGGTGGAGGCCATCCGCGGGACACCCCGACTCGGGGCCGTGTCCGGGGCGTGGTGGGCCTGAAGAGCCGGGGTTGGGTCTGGGGCCGGGTCGTGGGTGGTGGCCGGCGTGGGGCGAACGTGGGCCGACGGCGGGCTCTCCGATCTACGCGCCAACGCTCCCACTCATGCGGCTGTAGACGTTCGTTGATCGGCAGGGCTGTAGCACCGAAGATGGACACGTGGAGTACGTTGACCACGATATCGTTCGCGTTTGGCGGACGGCTGACGGAGGCCGCGGATCGTCGGACCTCCTGGTCGTGCTGTATCGTGGGGACGACGTCGAGGTCATGGAGCGCACGGCCTCTGCCGTGCACGTCCGACTCGGCGTCGGCCGTGAAGGCTGGGTACGCGGCCAGCTGAGGACCACCAAGAAGCCACCGCTGGCCTGCGCGTTCATCGACGTCGGTCAAGGCGACGCCTGTCTGATCACCACTCCTGAAGGGCACAAGGTCCTCGTTGACGGCGGCGAGAACAAGCTCGCCGCACGCTATTTGGCCGCACGCTACCGAGACGAGACGGCCGCTGGGCGCGACGTTCACTTCGACGCGATCGTCGTCACCCACGGCGATGCGGACCACTTCGAGGGGCTCAGCACACTGGTGCTGGACGCGGCTAACGAGACTCGCGACGGGAAACGCATCCGCGTCACGGCTGGCCGCGTCTTTCACAATGGCCTTGTGAAGCGGCGCTCATCCCTTCCGGAGCGAGAGATGTTGGGCCCTCCCGTGGAGGTTGAGGGAGAGCCACACGCGCCCGTTGTCGATGACCCGAGGACGGTCGCCCATGCCAACCGTCCGTTCCTGAGGTGGCATACGGCTCTCGATGAGCTCGCGAGACGGGGCTCACTCGAAGTCGCCCGGCTTGATCGTGAACTCGGTGGCCAATTCGATTTTCTTGGTGACGTGAAGGTCGACGTCCTGGGGCCCCGCGCCTTGGTTCAGGACGACGGAGCCTCCCTGTTGCCGCTGCTCAGTCAGACAGAGGGTGGGCGTGCGGTCTCTGCGGCACGGACCATCAATGGCCATTCGGTCGTGCTGCGCGTCGCGTACGGCAACGTCAGCGTCCTGCTTACCGGCGACCTCAATGCCGAGATACAGGAGCAGCTGGTTGACGCCGGACTTGCGCTGCGTTCAGACGTGGTGAAGGTTCCACACCACGGTTCGGACGACGTGAGCCGTCGCTTCGTCGACGAGGTTGCGCCGCTCGTGTCCGTCATCTCGGCTGGCGACGAGGATGCCCGCCGCGACTACCTCCACCCGAGGGCGAATCTCCTGGCGATGCTCGGTCAGGCGCGCCGAGGTGCGGAGCCCGTCGTGTTCGTCACCAACCTCTCCGCGTTTGACCGTTGGGCTGGAGAGGCGTTCTACGCGATCAAGGACGGCGACGGCTGGAAGCCGGATATCGAACGCGGCACCTTCTATGCCCGAGAGCGAACGGCGTACGGGATAATCCATGTACGGACGAACGGCGAGCGGCTCCTCGTGGTCCGACGAGGAGCCCGGAAGGATCGCTACGAGGCGTACGCCTACACGGTCGCATCGGACGGCAGCGCGACCTCTGTCGCGATTGATTCGGTGTAGCGCCCGACTGCGTCCGCACCTTCAAGCTGGATGGCCCGGGCCAGTCCGCCGGCAGGAAACACGTTGAACGACCAGTCCACACGATCGTCTTTGCTGGCTGGCGCGACGATTACCAACAGCGGAGATGTCGTCAGGTAGTCCGGGTCCTCCGCGATTTCCACGAAGGACGCTGTGTCTCTCGTGCTTGGCGTCGCGCTCGAGCCGGGATGGCTGTGCCACTCTCCGACGTAGTCGACGCCCGCACCCAGCTCGGCGACCGTTCGTTCTAGGTAGGCCTGGCAGTACTCCCCGTCGCGCTCGAACCGCGAGGGCTCACTGATGGCCTTGGGTCCCGCATCGCTCACCGCCAGCACCTCGACCACGTGGCCGCGGCGGCGGCCGATCAGTATGCCGCCGGTCTCGTTGGGCGCATGTTCGCGCGCTTGCCTGGTCATCTCGCCACGGAGCTCTTCGCGAAGGTGGACGCGTTCCGGGAGTCCCACTCCACAGACCCCGCACTTGGGATGCGGAGCAAGCGCGGTCGAGCGACTCGAGAAGGGCGTCTGCAGACCAGCGAGCTCTGGGATGCCCTCCGAGGTCCAGACCCACTGGTTGAGATCCGTCGGGTCGACAAGGTCGTGCAGGAGGGTGCGTACTCCCAGCCCCGCTACTACGGCCAGATCTGCCGCGCTTGCGGCAAGCACGGGCTGCCCGCATTCACGGGCAATCACCTCGTCGGCCTGAGGCGGGATCGCGATCGCCTGCTCGTTGCGCTCGGCGTGGTAGTGGCCGAGGCACTCGAGGCACGCGTCGGCTCCTGGGCGCACACGAACGAGTCGTCCCGTGGAGCCAGAACGAAGCGCACGCAGATAATAGACGGTCATCTCACGGGCGGTCGCCATGCGATTCAGCGCGAGTTCGACAGCGTCGTCGGCAATGGTGCTGACCAAGCAGCTTGCTTGCCACGCTGGATCATCCTCCGGCAGCTTGAGCACGTCTTCGAAGGCGCACGTGATGTCGCAGTGCGGGTTGTGGGCGTTCACGTTCGCGGCGACAACGAGGGCCTTGGGCATGCCTGCGGAGCCAACCCCTGCGAGATGACGAACGGCGTTGTGAGCGTTGAGCAGCGCCGGATCGATGACTCGCAGCCGCCCGACACCTGCTTTCGCGAGAAGGTCCGCGGTCGTCGAGCCAAGGGCACCGGCGCCAGCGAGCCCGAACGAGAGGTCCTGCACGCCGGTTGGGATTCTCGCCTTGTTCCGGACGGTCAACGATGGCTGCCGAAGATCCTGGGAGCGCAGAATGCCGATCGTTGCGCCATCGAACATATCCTTGCCAGCAAAGTCGAGCAGTTGCCCGGCGTGCCCGTCCACCTTGACCTTTGGCAGGCTGGACTCACGGATCGGTATCCGGAGAAACAACCACTCACTTCCTGTGCCTGCGCGGTCCGGAAAGCACAGCGGAACATGGACGGCGTTGCGGCTGGCGAGATCGGACGCCAGCTCGCCTTTCAGCCTCCCGACAGCATCGTCGCCGTCCGGAAAGATCAGGCGCGCAAGCTCCTCGATCGTGCGAACCGGTGGCGGCTCCTGCTCGAGTCGCCACCACTTCACCTTGAGGACGTTGTCAGTGGTAGGAGGGGTCGCGGACCAGAACTCGGGTGACCGATCGAGGCCTACGCGATCGAGAGTCCGTTCATCGTTGCGCCAGCTGTCGCTGCCTCGAACGTGGGTCACCGCATGCAGCGGGTAGCGCTCACCGCGGCGAAACGCCGGAAAGAAGGCCAGGATGAACTCGCCGCTGGCTCCCAGGTCGTCGAACAGCATGGGCCCGAGGAGCACGTCCCCCAGGCGGTTGTAGTGGGCCTCGAGTTCAGACTCGAGCGTGTCGAGGCCTTTGGGTAGCACGCCGCGCATCGCGTGGGGGAGCCAGGTACGTGCGCGTCGCAACGCGGCGACGCCCGTGATGTACGCGTGTGGGTTGTCTTGCGGCTCCCGTTCGAACAGACAGATGGATCCGTTTGCCATCTGGTGGCGCGCGGAGAAGAACCTCGGCGTAGAGGCAGTCGCACCGCCGTCATTCGCTGCAACGAGCGGGATGATGTCAGGACGTGCGTAGGGGAACGCGTCCGGATACTCGAGCGATAGGACCACGTTGTCGTTCGTCTTTCCGCGAGCGATGACCAGGGTCCCCTGGAACACGAGTTTGCCCTTGGCGAGCGCCCCCTCGTCCAGGCGCATCTCGGGGAACTCGCGGGTAATGGCATCGCACTCCCGTCGAAACAGCGCGGGCTGCCGGATGAACCAAGAGCTGTTCACCTGTCTCCCATCGGCCGACTGCGCTCGACACGACTGATCACAGCTGGCGCCGCCTTCTTGGTGCCCGAGCCTCCTCCACCGTCCCCATCATCGTCGTCGTCGCCGAAACCAAATGTCTCCGCCAGTTTCCCGCGATCGTCGCTAAGCGTGTAGGAGCCGTCCGAGTACGCATCGATGAAGAACGACCAGGCTCTCGAACCCATGTGGTGGACGTAGTCCTTGCCTACGGCCTTCGTATAGCGCTTCACGGCGTCATCATCCGGATGGTCGTGCTTGCTGTCCTTCTTGTCGGGCGCCGAGATGATCACGCGCTCGGGCGCGATGGTTTTTATGTGCTCCTCGTAGGGCTCTGGATCGTCTGCTCGGTCCTTGAAGAAGGTGTAGGAGCCGTGGTGAGACGCGCTCAGGACGTGCGCACTGATGCGGTTGTCTTCCGGCTTCCCGTGGTACCCGGTGATGCGCGTCCACGCCCGCTTGTCCGAGTCGCCAGTGATCATGATTCGGGTCTTGCTGTCCCCGTCGCCGTACGCGATGCGAACGACTCCGCATTGGTCGTGAATGCGAGCGTCGCGTTGCTCGGGCGTCTCGTCCTCGATCTCATCGACGATGTACTGCGCTGGTGAAAGGACGTGGACCTCTCCAGAGCCCCAGTCGTAGGGGGTGCGACTTCCTTCAAGCCGGATCTCTTGGCCGCGGCGCCCTGCTACCTCCTTGATCAGCTTGTCCAGCTCGCCGTACGGTCCCTTATGCGCGGAGCTCGGCTTGTGTCCGCTGTGCCAGACGGCGCCGACATGGACCGCCTCGCGAATCTCATCCAGCCCACCGAGGTGGTCGCTGTGGGGATGGGTGTTCAGAAAGACGTCGAGCACAGGCTTGCCATCGGAGTTCTTGGGCAACACCTCGCCGAGGAACTTCGGGAGATTGACCCCGCCGAGCGATTCGGCGCGGTTGCAGTCGATCAGCATTGAGAGATGGTGCCCGTTGCCGTCGGGCATCAGAACGAGCGTGGACTCACCCTGACCGACGTAGAGGAACACTACACGCATGGTGTCCGAATCGAGTGGTCCTAGGATGTCTTCCGTCTCGCTCATGGTACGTCCTCCGTGCACTCGGCGATCTCAGCGCCGCCGCCGAGCCGAGTGCGGTTGTCTGCTTCCTGTGACTGCCGCCGGCGTGTCCCCCAGATCGAACGAGCCATCCTCCTCGGCGTACTGGGCCCAGCGCCGCACGTACTGCTCCTGCGGGAGCAGCAGCAGGTCGTCGGTTTCGCCTGCTCCACCCGCATCGAGGCCGACCCCGAGGGAGACGCCGCCGAGGTCGGTCAGGACGTAGCGGTTGTGGAGGCGGTCGCCTCCGGCGCGCTGGGTCCAGCGGCGGAACTCGACCGTGATGCCCGGCGGCAGCCGTGAGGCCATCTTGGCGGATTCTCCCTCGAAGAAGTCGCGGGTGGACTTCGACAGGCAATGGACGCGCATGAGCTCCGGGCCGACACCGTTGGATGCGAGCACATCCATCAAGGCTTCCAGCACACGCCGGTGCCGGGCGTTCTCCGGGCCGAAGTGCGGGTCGACGAGGTGGAGCACGCGGCAGTTGACGAGCATGGCGGTAAGGGCCGCCGCGAGTCCCTCGGGGGTGCGCTGCGCGGTGGCGCCAGCGGACTGCGCCCAGCGAGCATCGGCCGGGTCGAGGTCGTTGCCGAGCAGGACGGCGCCGTGTTTGCGTGGGTTCTGCGTCGCGAGGATGCCGGCGAAGGGCTTGCGGTCGTACTCGCGCTCACCGTTCTCGAGCCAGGAGAGGACGCCGTCGTACATCGCATCGGTGCGGCGGCACTTGTGCTCGGCGAAGATGCGAAACAGCTCGGCGAGCCGCAACAGGTCTTGCTCGCTCAGCCCCAGGTCGTTCGCTGCCTGATGGACCGCGCGCTTCCACTTCGTGAACGAGGGCAGCTCGAGCATCGCGCGTGGCGTGCCGATGCCGAACTTGTCGTGGATGAAGCGGTACTCGGACCGCTTTCCCCACGTGGCGACGAGCGCGGGTTGCAGGGCGAACGCGTGGATCACAGCAGCTCTCCCATGCGCTCGGCGAAGAAGCCCTTCGGCCAGCGGTCTTTGAACTCGCCGAGCTGGTCGACGCGGAGACGGCGGATGTTCACGCCGTCCGGCGTGTTCTCGACGTAGATGACGCTGAGCTTGTCGGGTGAGAACTTCGGTGCATCATCGCCCAGCTCGCCTTCGGTCGTCTCGCGGATGCGGCGAAGTAGACGAAGGATGAGGTGCTCGCTGTGGGTCTCGATCAGGAAGGTTCGACGAGCGCCGTCTCGGGTGGCTGCGTCGATCAGCAGGTCGCCCAGACCCACCTGCATGGCTGGGTGCACGTGGATCTCGGGCTGTTCGACGAGCGCGAGACCAGCCTCGCGCCTGAGGGCGGCCACCACCACGGGGATGACCTGGGACACACCGGCGCCGACTTCGGAGGGCAACACGAGAGAGCCCGCTCCGGTGTCGAGGAGTAACCGGCGGGCGGTCTTGTCGACGTGACCGTCGGTGAGCTCTTCGGCAGAGGCTGCGCTGTCGTAGAGTTGCTGAACGACGATCTGGCAGCCGGCGCCCAGGCGGGTCAGCCACTTGTTGGTGTCTTCCACGAGGGTGGAGCGGTCCGCGAGCAGGAGGTCCCACGCGGCAAGACCGTCGGCCCAGCTCGTGATGCGACCCACGCGCTCGTAGAGAAAGCCCCGGGGCGGCAGGGCCCGCAGCGGGCCGATGTAGAGCGCGTCTCGCAGGGCTTCGGCGAGCTGGGACACGGTACCCAGGACGACCATCTCCAGAAAGGTCCTCACCTGCGCGACGGTGGTGGCGACATCCGCGTCCTCGTCGCCGAAGGGAATGACTCGCAGAGGCTCGCCGAGCGGTGGCAGAGCCGACATGCGCGAACGCGAGACCGCGAACACGGGCAGCGAGCGGCCGTCGCCGAAGCCCGAGCCGTCACCCAAGCCAGCGCCTGCGCCGAATCCTCCGCCGTAGCCGTCGCCCTCCTCTGCGCCGGCGGCTGACGACGAACGGCTGCGCTCCTTCGGCCCTGACCGGGAGCCTGACGTGCTGTGTGTACGGGCCCCGCTGCCGGAGCGAGACACCGAGCCGTCGTCGCGCACGGGGGCTTCGGGGACCGCAATTTGCTCCCACGCCTCGGTCAGGTCCGCTGGGGCGTGTTGGGCAGTGAGCGGATGCTTGGAGCCGTCGGCCTCGGTGACCATCGCTCCCTCGAGCTCGCGGGTCTCGGTGGCGAGCAAGGGATGGCCCAGGTTCACGCGGACGTTGAGGGGCTCGCCCTCTCGCAGCGAGGCGCCGAGCTCGAGCCAGACCAGGGGCTCCGAATCGCCGGCGACGCCGATGACCGCCCGCTCCACGACGGCGCCGGTTAAGGCGGCGGTCGTTCGGTGGCGAATGGTTAGCTCCAGCCACGCGGCCTCGATGTCGTCGTCGAGGTCAGGGAACGGGAAGTCGGGAAGCTCTCGGCCGAGCCGATCGAGTCCGCCGGCGGTAGCGAACTCGGCGCGCAGCACGACGGCACGGGTCATCTCGTGGCGATGTACCAGCCGGGCGAAACCGCCGAGCTCGAGCACGGTGCCGCCGAGCTCCGTGCGGTCGACGTCCGCGATGCCGCGCTCCAGCACTTCGTGCAGGTAGAGCAAGGCCTGGAGCACGGTGCTCTTGCCGGCACTGTTGGCGCCGAAAAGCAGAGTTAGCGCGCCGAAGTCGATGCGCTGCCGCCCGGCGATGCCCTTGAAGTTCTCGAGCTCAAGGCGGTGGATCATGACGCTGTCCTCGCCTTCGTCGATGCTGTGGACGCCCCCGTCCCTGGTGCACCAAGTTTGCCCGAAAACGCTCGTCCTACCAGCGACCCGAAAAGGTCCTCGCTCTCGCTTCTCGCGGCTTCCTGGTTCTCCAAACTGTCGCGGAGGCGCTTCGTAAACGCGCCAAAGGCTCGCTGTATCTCGATGGGCGGGAGGCGAACGACCAGCGACTTGATGAGCCCCAGATTGAGCCCACTCATGATCGCTCCACGATTCGCTTGGTGAATCTGGGCGAGGATGGCGGGGTGTCGATGAATTGCCTGAGCGACGAACTCTGGCTCCGCAACATCTCGATTCAGGGTGATGGTGGCCAGGTGCTTGGTCGTGATTGCGAGCGGGATATCGGCAGGCACGACGGCCGACCTCCCAGTCGTTCCCATAATGGTCACGATGACGTCGTGAGGGCGCACCGTGTACCGGGTCAGCCGTTCGTACTTCTTCTGGGTGATGAAGCGTCGTTCTCCCCAAGCGAACCGGTTCTGCACCGCATTGTCGATTCCGAGGACGGCGACTCCTTCATCCACGAACTCCGAGTGTTTCAGGTCACTGCCAAACGGCCCCGTGCGCATGGAGCCCTTCTCAGGCACTGCGAGGCTCTCGAACGACGCCTCGGGCCATGTGTCGTAGGTCTTGGCGCATGGCCCCACCATCTCCAGGAACGCCGAGCGGAGCAGGTCTTCGGTGAGGGCGATGGCTTCCTTGCGCTTGCGGCGAATGGCATCGGCCTTGTCGAGGATCTCGGCGATGCGGCGCTGCTCGGGGAGCGGCGGCAGCCGGAACTCGAACGACAACAGCGCGGGCCTATTCAGCTTCGGAATGTTGGTTCGACTGGAGTGTTTGGCGGCAAACGATAGAAACTGGTCATGCCGCAGGAGGTACGCGAGGAAGCGACGGTGCATCCGCTCTGGGTGCGGTCGGAGGGGATACATGTCCGCGCTGCAGATGCCCTCGAAATCTGGCAGTGCAACCTTGTTCAGCGCTGGACGAATCTTGGAGTACAGCACATCGTCCGGTCCGAAGACGTACTTGCCGCTGATGAGGTTGAGCTCGCGCGCGGTACGAAGATTGAAGAGCTCGCCGGTCCCCGACTTAATGTTGTCGCCTCCAACGTGTGGCATGTCACAGTACGGTTCTTCTCTCGGGTCGATCTGTCCCGATGCCACATCGATCACGTCGCCGAGTTGGACCAGCGCCGTCACAGCATCCCCTCCAGCTGGCTCAAGTCCTTCGCGATCTCGGCCTCGATCTTCCTGAGCCTCGCAATGATCTTCTTCGGCGGGTCGTAGGTGATCTCTTCGTGATTGGCCTCCTTGTACCGGTTGATGGAGAGGTCGAAGCCCTTTGCCGCGATCTCCTTCACCGGCACCATGAAGTGCTTGGCGGTACGGTCCGCATCCTTCTTCGCGCTCCGCTTGCGCCAGCGCGCGAGAGCATCGGGCAGGTCGTTGTCTTTGATCGGGTCGCGCTTGTCGTCGAGCGAGTAACCGTCGGCCTCCAAGTCGTAGAAGAAGACGTGGTCGGTCTTGCCGCCCCGCGTGAACACGAGGATGGCCGTCGACACCCCGGCGTACGGCTTGAACACACCCGAGGGCAGCGAGATGACCGCCTCGAGCTGGTTGTCCTTGACGAGCATCTTGCGCAGCGCCTTGTGGGCCTTCGACGAGCCGAAGAGCACGCCGTCCGGCACGATGGTGGCGCTGCGGCCACCGTTCTTCAGCATGCGCAAGATGAGCGCGACGAACAGTAGCTCGGTCTTCTTTGTCTTCACTGACTGCGTCAGCGTCGGGTGGACGTCGCCCGCGTCGAGACTGCCCTTGAACGGCGGATTGGCGAGAACTACGTCGAATCCAGCCGTCGCCTGGGTCGGAAACTTCTCCGGGAACGAGTTGGAGAGCGTGTCCTGGTAGTGGATGTCGGGGTTGTCGACGCCGTGGAGCATCAGGTTCATCGACGCGATGCGCAGCATCGTCGAGTCGAAGTCGAAGCCGTGGAACATCCCATTCTGGATGTGCTTGCGGTAGGGCTCGAGCTGATCGCCGGTGTAGATGGTCTCGCCGTTCTCGCCCTTGAGCTTGCCCTTGGCCGAGGTGTGGGTTTCGAGCAGGTACTGCATCACGCCGACGAGGAAGCCTGCGGTGCCGCACGCCGGGTCGCCGATGGTCTCGGTCGGCTTGGGTTCCAGCATCTCCACCATGAAGCGGATGATGTGGCGGGGCGTGCGAAACTGTCCGTTGATGCCCGCCGTGGTCAGCTTGCTGAGCAGGTACTCGTAGAGGTCGCCCTTGGCGTCGCCCTCGGTGATCGGCAGCTTGTCGATCATGTTCACGGCGGAGACGAGCAGGCTCGGCTTCTGCACCATGAGCTGTGCGTCCGCCATGTACTCAGCGAAGGTCGTGCCGCCGTTGAGCTTGCGGAAGTGGGGGAACACCTCGTCCCGCACGACCTGGAGCATCCCCTTGGTGCCCTTCTTGAGGTCAGCATCGGTGACGGTCGCCGGCAGCTGCTTGAAGTTCTTCCAGCGGCGTGGGTCGTTGGGTCCGTCGAAGCGCCCCTTGAACGGCTTCTTGGTGCGTGCGGCCCGTCGCTCGCCGGTGGTCTCCATTACGTCGAGCAGACGTGCAAACATCAGGAACGAGATCTGCTCGATGACGGTCAGGGGGTTGGTGATGCCGCCGGTCCAGAACTCGGTCCACAGCTTGTCGATGTCGCTCTTCTGTTGGGTAGTGAGGGTGCTCATGAATTCTGACTCGCGGCAGGGCGCTCGCTGGGCGTCGCCCTCTTGGGTTCGAATGCGCTGAGAATGGCCAGCAGCTCGTCGACCGTCCCGGCCTCCGGGAAGATGCCGTCGACACTCTCGGCATGAAGGGTGGTGAACGGAGGCTCGTAGAGACGCTCGATCTCGATGCCGCCATTCTGGGCAATGTGATTCTGGAGCAGCTGCAGGAAGCGGAGCTGCTGAGACGAGAGCCGCGGATGCTTGTGAACGAAGGCGGTGAAGGCCTCCTCTACGGCGGCCGGGTCGAGACCGACGAGGCCGCGGAACACCGTCAGGAGCGTCCGCCGAGTCGCCGGGTCGTGGCCGGTGAGGTGCTTGATGTTGGCCTTGTCGTCGACCTCGAGCACCAGCCGCGCCAGCTCTTCGAGCTCTTCGTCGCGCACGGCCTTGCCGGCGCGGATGCGCTGCAGGGTTTCGTTCGCGGCAAAGTGATCCCGCAGCACTGACTCCACGCGGCGCCGGTACTCGACCAGGTCGAGCCCTTCGAGGCGCGGAATGTAGGTCTCGCCCGAGAAGTTGGCGTCCGTGACGTCAAAGACCTGTGGGGCAACCCGCGTCTTCGGTGGGTGCTGCTGGTACTTCATGATCCCGCGCAGCTCTCGACGAATGCCCTCGAGGTGATGAACCTGGACCGAAGCCCAGAAGTCTCTGCTACGCACCTGCTTGATCGAGTCGGCCTTGGCCTTGACGGGGTTCTGGTTCTTGGCGAGAAGCTCGACGGCCTCCTCCACGCGAGCCCGAAGGTCCTGGACCTTGGGAGCGTTCGGTCCGCCCTTCAGCAGTTCTACTTGCAGACGGGTGATCAGCAGGTCGAAGCGGTAGGCATCCTCGTCACCGCGGATGCTCCGTAGGTGCTGGAGCGGCGCGACGATGGAGAGCAGGTCCGCCTGCGTCGCCGCGGCGAAGTGGTGGATGCGGTCGCCGTCCGAGAGCATCTCGAGCTCCCGCCAGCGGTCGCGCACGTCGATGCTGTTGGTGTCCTTGACCGCCCGGACATCGCCCAAAATGAGCGATGAGGCCAGTTCGAACTCAGGCTGCTCCATCTTGTCGATGGCGGTCTGCGCTAGCTCGACCCGCGACTCGAAGAGGTGCTGCAGCAGCGACTTCTGCACCGAAGGCTGCTGCTCCTTGTACTTCTCGTCGAAGAACCAGAAGTTGGACCAGAAGTCGAAGATGAGGAACTCGGTCTTGTGCTTGCCGGCGCCGAAGAGGTCCTCACACAGACGCGTGCCGCGGCCGATCATCTGCCAGAACTTCACGTACGACTTGACCGGCTTGGCGAAGACCAGGTTGACGACGTCGGGCACGTCGATGCCGGTGTCGAGCATGTCTACCGAGATGGCGATGGTGAGCTCGTTGCCAGGGTTCTTGAAGTCATCGATGAGCTGCTCGGCCTTGGGCTCCTGGTTGTCGATGACGCGACAGAAGGTCGAACCGTATTGCGGGTACATCTCCGCGAAGACGTCAGCCATGTGCACGGCGTGGAGGTGGCTGCGCGCGAAGACAATGGTCTTGCCGACGTGACTGCCCGTCGACTCGCGGATGCCTTCCTCCATCAGGCTGCGCCAGATGAAGCGGGTCGTGTCGCGGTTGAAGACGTACTTGTCTAGCTGCTCGGCGTTGTAGTCGACCTGCTCCGCGGCGGGGTCCTGGTCCTCGAGCTCCTCGCGTTGCTCCGCGCTCATCTGGGCGTAGCGAATGCCCTGCTCTCGGAACTGGCTGCTGAAGGAGCGCACCCGGAACGGCACGAGGAAGGCCGGCGTCGAGTTGATCGCGTCTTCGAAGCTGAAGTGCGAGGTGGGGTCGCGATCCTCACAGTTGAACAGCTCGTAGGTGTTCCGCTCGATGAACCGCACGGGCGTGGCGGTGAGACCGACCTCCAGGGCATCGAAGTACTGGAAGAGTGCCCGGAACTTCTTGTAGATGCTGCGGTGGGACTCGTCGGCGATGATCAGATCGAAGAAGCCGACGTCGAAGTCCTCGTAGCACTTCATCATGGCCGGGTAGGTCGCGAGGTAGATGCGCTTGTCCCGGTCGTTGGCCGTCGTGCGGTCCACGATGACGCGCGGCTCGCCCGGCATGAACTCCTTGAAGACGCGGTCGGCTTGCTTGCGGAGCTCGCGACGGTCGCAGAGGAAGAGGATGCGCTTGACCCAGCCCGCGCGCATCAGCACGTCGCAAAGCGAGATGGCGACGCGCGTCTTGCCGGTGCCCGTCGCCTGCACGAGCAGCGCCTTGCGGAAATTGTCGGTGAAGCGCTCCGAGACACGCTTGACCGCCTCGAGCTGGTACATGCGCCCGGCGATGTCCAGGTTCGGATCGACGTGTGCCAGGGCCTTCTTGTTGACCCGCTGGTGGGTGAGGTAATCGAGGCTGTCCTTGGAGTAGAAGCCGTAGACCTTGCGGTACGGGTAGCCCTGGGCGTCGTCCCAGAGGAAGATGTCGACGCCGTTGGTGAAGAAGATGACCGGACGCACGCCGGTCTCCTTCTCGAGGCAACCCGCGTACATGCGCGCCTGCTCGGCACCGACACGCGCGTCCTTGGCGGTCTTCTTGGCCTCGATCACGGCGAGCGGCTTGCCGTCGTCGCCGTAGAGGACGTAGTCCGCGAAGCCCTCGCCGGACTCCGTGGGCATCGTGGTGAGCTTGACTTCCTGGCGGACCTCGCTTGTGTCCTTGCCGCTCGCGCCCACGTCCCAACCGGCAGCGAGTAGCGCCTGATCGATGAGGCGATGCCGAGTGGTCTCCTCGTTGAACTCGAGGACGGACGCGACCTTCTGCCCCTCCTCCTTGAGTTCGTTCAGCTCCGTGGCGTGTTCGGTGGCGGCGCGCTCGGCCGCAAGGCGCTTGGCCTTCTCTTCTTCGAGCGAGGCGAGCACGGACTCGTATTTCGCTTCGGCTAGGCGCAGCTTCTCGAGCGCGGCCTTGGCCTTCCCGTTCCCATCGCCTTCGCGGGCTGGAGGGGTGTACTGCGGAGCGTCCTGCCGCTGGCCACCGTCTACCTGCACGTGGAACCAGCGAGCGATGTCGAAGAGCTGCGCGAGACAGTCGAGCGAGAGGTCGCTGGTGATCGGACGGCGTGGGTGAGCCGCACGGTTCCCCGACTTCCGGACAACATGCAACTTGTTCTGGACGACCTCGGGAACGGACTGGCGGAACGGCTCCGCGTTGAGTAGGTCGTTCAGGTTGTCCGAGTACGGAGGCAGCAGGCGATAGCGCTCGTAGATGGCGGCCACCACCTGCTCGACGAAGCTGCGCTGCTTGATGAGCGAGCTCGCCGGATCCGAGTAGGCATAGCGCTCCGCGAAACCGGCGAGATCGGCGAAGGGCGCGCGCTTCGGGCGCAGGAACTCGAAGTTCTGCGACTTCATGCGCTCTGTCTCCTTGCCGACCATGCCGGCTCCTTTTTCAATGACCGTGCCATCAGGTTTGGACCTCGTACTTTGCTAGCCAGTTCGTGAAGGTCTGGTAGCTGGACAGGCCCACCAGGTCGGCGGCCTTCGTCTTGTTTCCCTGCGCTTCGTCGAGCGCGCGGCTCAAGTAGCTCTGGGCAACTTCCTTGAGCAATTCCGGGAGGTTGAACCCGCCGCCCAAGGGTCGCCCGAGGATTTCGGACTTGGCGGATGACGACGCGGGCAGCAACGCTTCGCGGCTGTCTTCCGCGGTGATCGTGGCG
>JAKSBK010000471.1 GCA_022361155.1 Pseudomonadota bacterium | reverse complement strand
GGAGATGGCGTTCACCCGACTCCGGTCCTGGCCCAGGTCGCTCGCCAGGTAGCGCACGCTGGCCTCGCGCGCCGCCTTGGCCACGCCCATGACGTTGTAGTGGGGCATGACCCGCTCGGCGCCGTAGTAGGTGAGGGTGAGCAGACTGCCGCCCTCGCGCATCAGCGGCACCGCCCGCTGGGCCACCGCCGTGAAGCTGTAGCAGGAGATGTCGAGGGAGCGCACGAAGTTGTCGCGGCTGGTGTTGAGGTACTTGCCCTTCAGCTCTTCCTTGTCGGCATAGGCGATGGCGTGGACCAGGAAGTCGAGGCCGCCCCAGCGCTCCTCGACCGCCGCGAAGACCGTCTCGATGCTGTCGTCGCTGGCCACGTCGCAGGGCAGCACCATGTCGGAGTCGAGCGACTGGGCGAGCGGCCGCACCCGCTTCTCCAGCGCCTCGCCCTGGTAGGTGAAGGCGAGCTCGGCCCCTTGCGCGTGGGCCATGCGGGCAATGCCCCAGGCGATGGAGCGGTCGTTGGCGACCCCCATGACCAGGCCGCGCTTGCCGGCCATCAGTGGTGATTGCTCGTTCATTCTACCCTCGGTGTCCGCGCCGGACGGCGGTCGGCGGATGGTACACGGTTGATGGCGAAAAGGCCAAGCGCGGCACTCGGACGCTCGCAACCGGCGGCGACTGCCATATAATACGGCCACACCCGCGTCAATCCGGGCGCGCCGCCCGGACGAGCACCGAAAGGGCGACATGGCCACCGACCGCAACGATGACGACCTGGACGATGACGACCTGGACGACGGCCCGGAAGACCGCCCGCCGGAGGAGCGGCCGCCGGCCGGCCGGGCCGCCGATCGTTGGGCTCAGGTGCTGGGGCTCGCCGCCTACGTGTTCCGGCGCTTCACCGAGGGCCGCTGCCTGCGCATGGCGGCGGGGCTGAGCTACACCTCGCTCCTGGCCATCGTGCCGCTGACCGCCATCGCCTTCGCCATGCTGGCCGCCTTCCCGGCCTTCGAGGGGGTGCGCGAGCAGGCGCAGAACATGCTGTTCGCCAACGTCCTGCCCGAATCGGCCTCGGCCGTGCGCGGCCATCTCGACACCTTCGTCGCCAATACGTCGACCCTCTCCACCTTCGGCATCGTCGGCCTGGCGCTCACCGCCATCCTGCTGCTGGGCACCATCGAGGCGGACATGAACGCCATCTTCCGGGCCTCCCGGCCGCGCCCCCTGGCGCCCCGGCTGCTGGTGTTCTGGGCCCTCATCACGCTCGGACCGCTGCTGTTCGGCGCCAGCGTCTCGCTGACCACCTACTTCTTCGCCGCCACCGAGTTCATGGGCGTGGACGTCCTCGCCGGCCCCCTCGGCAAGCTCGCCGGGCTGGCCCCGGTGGCCATCCTGGTGGTGATGCTGACGGGGGCCTACATCGTCATCCCCAACCGGCCGGTCAGCCTGGAGGCGGCGCTCTGGGGCGGGGCCTTCGCCGCCGTCGCCTTCACCCTGCTGCGCAAGGTGTTCGCCTGGTACGTGGCCGCCTTCCCGGCCTACCAGACCATGTACGGCGCCGTCTCGGTGGTGCCCGTCTCCCTGGTC
>JAKSBK010000470.1 GCA_022361155.1 Pseudomonadota bacterium | reverse complement strand
TACCTCGGTGCCAGCGCTTTCTCGATCAAATTGCGCTGCGGCTCGGGGAGCTGGGCGGCCAGCTCGAGTGCTTTCCGATGCCCCGTAGCCGACATCTTTCTCCAGGTCTTGCGGACGATGTTCACGAGCTTGTCCTCGTCGTGTTTCGCGGCGAAGCTGGCGAACTCGTTTTCTAGGAAGGTCAGGCAGATGGCGTCTTCGAATAGCTGCACTTCCGGGTCGCGTTTGAGGCTTTTCTTGATCAAGAGGTCACGTACACGGGCGATCACGGCCTCTTCGTAGCCAACGTCTTGTAGAACGGCAGCTGCAGCGTCGGCGTGGAACTGCGCCAGCCTGTTCCTCCAGCGTTTGTACCCCGTTACTCCCTCGGGAAAGTCGCTGCGGGGAATCGTCCAGCGCCGAAGGTGCTGACAGCGCGCAGCCAGCCTCAACGCCTCCGAGGCCTGCCCGTCCAGTGCGCCTACCCAGTGGCTCAGGCGGCGGTGGTAGAGCAGTGACCACTGGACCTCGGCTCCGCGGGCAACAACCGTCTTGGGATCCTCCCGATGCGCTTGGTCAAATCGGTCAAGCGCGTCCTGAAATCGCTGAGACGGGTTTGTCATGTGCAGATTCAGGGCCCGCGGAAGAATAACTCGTGTGTTTCGGTGAGGACTGGGCGCCGCTGGCGAGGCGCGACGACGAGGAGTATTGGGGATACTTCGAGGAGCTTCTCCAAAGCGCCTGCCGGGTCAGGCACGGCTCCTTTTGCGTGCCAGAATCCCCGGCGGTTGTCCAGCCGCTGTCCTGCATGCTGATCCTCACCAAGGTTCCGTGGCGTGCCCAGCTATGTGGTTGGGCGGCGCGGGCGCCGTGCGCCGCAGCGCCCGCTCGGTCTCGCCACGCAGCGCTTCTTGCTCGTTTTTGCTCATGAGTGCAAGGTTGACACAAAAAAGAGGACCTCTTATGGATACAGCCATGCCGGCGAAAGGTTGCGGCTGTAGGGGCGATGCACCTTCGAGCTCGGTGGCGGGGATAGACCGCCGCAGCTTCCTTGGCACGCTAGCACTGAGCGGGGTCGGATGCGGGCTTGGTTTGCCACGTGTGGCAGGACCGTTCGGCCAGGACGATTTCCAGAAGCTCGTCCCCGCGCACAAGAAGCTGTCCAAGGTCTGGCTGCGCTCACTACGGGCGCGCGGCGTACCGGAACGCCAAACAGGGGGTGCACTGCGCTGGATCGGGATGCCCATCGGCGGTATTTGCGCAGGCCAGCTGTATCTGGGCGGCGACGGCAAGCTGTGGCTGTGGAACATCTTCGAGTCGGTTGACACGAGCGACTACGCCGGTGGGATCAGCCGCGGGCACGATTATGCAAGGCCGCTCGTGCCGGATTCGCCGCTGGAGCAAGGGTTTGCCGTGCGAGCTCGGACACCGGGAGG
The DNA here is from genome assembly GCA_022361155.1 of Pseudomonadota bacterium. Lineage (NCBI taxonomy): Bacteria > Pseudomonadati > Pseudomonadota > Pseudomonadota bacterium. Next base: position 2,662 of record JAKSBK010000470.1, on the reverse strand, counting down.
GAGCTGGCAAGCCAGGACCTTGGACAAGCGTGGTTTCAAGAGCATCTCGTTCTTGGGCCAGTACCCGATCGCCGAGGTCGAGTACTGCGACACGAGCTGCCCTGTGGCGGTCCATCTGGAGGCCTTCTCGCCTTTCGTTCCGCTCGACGTCGAAAGCTCGGCGTTTCCTGCCACGATCCTGAGCTACACGATCGCCAATTCCGGTCCAGCGCCGGTGGAGGTCGAGCTGATCGGGTGGTTCGAAAACGCCGTGTGCCTCGGTCGCGACGGTGCAGCGCGGGGCAATCGCCGCAACGCCATCGAGGCCATGCCCGACCGGACCACGCTGTTTTGCTCAGCGGACAACTCCGCTAGCAGCGTGCCCGGGTTTGGCAGCATGGCGCTCACGCTGGTGGGGGCTGGCCATGGCGTACGAAGTGCGGCCCAAGTCGATGCTTCGCAGGGCCCAGAGCCGATCTTCGACATGGTCACACCCGGGAACCTCGCTCCCGCGGCGAGCCCCTTCGGCACCAAGCTCGTCGGCGCGCTTGGCAGCGGCCTGATGCTCGCGCCCGGACAGACAGCAACCGTCTCCTTCGTGATCTCTTGGTTCTTTCCGGACTACCACGTGCGGCCGAAAAGCGACATGTCGGCCATCCGGAACATTCAGAGCCTGAAGCGCAATTATGCTACGCGCTTTCGATCGGCGTCCGATGTGGGGAGCCAGGTGGTCGGGCGACTCGCGGAGCTTACCGCCACGACCCGACAGTGGCGAGCCACCTGGTACGACTCGACGCTGCCGTATTGGTTCTTGGACCGGACGTTCGTGAACGTATCCACCTTGGCCACGCAGACGTGCCATTGGTTTGACAACGGCCGCTTCTGGGGCTGGGAAGGCGTCGACTGCTGTCCAGGTACGTGCCAGCATGTCTGGCAGTACGCTCAATCGGTTGCGCGCCTGTTCCCCTCGCTAGAACGGGGATTGCGCGAGCATATCGATTTTGGTCTGGCCTGGCAGCCCAGCGGGGCCATGGGCTACCGTGGCGACTCGAACAACACGACCGCGCACGACGGTTTCTGCGGCACCATCCTGCGTGTGTACCGCGAGCACCAGATGTCGGCCGACGACGCGTTTCTCAGGAGACTCTGGCCGCGCGTCAAGACCTCGATGCAGCACATGACCACCGCTGACACCAGCGGGGACGGGATTCTCGATCATCCGCAATACAACACCCTGGACAGCACGTGGTACGGCGCTATCCCCTGGATCAGCTCGCTCTACATCGCGGCCGCACGCGCCACGCAGGCCATGGCCGAGGAGATGGGCGACCTGGCCTACGCGGGGCAGCTCGCCACGATCGTGCAAGCCGGATACAACAGTATCCCCGCCATGCTCTACGATGGCGAGTACTTTATTCACAAGGTAGATCCTGCGCATCCCGAAGCGATCAACAGCAACAAGGGCTGCCATATCGATCAGGTGTTTGGCCAGAGTTACGCGTTTCAGCTCGGCCTGGGCCGGGTTCTCCCGGAGGTTGAAACCCGTTCGGCGTTGAGGTCCCTGTGGCGCTACAACTTCACGCCGGATGTCGGTCCCTACCGTGAGAAGAGCCAGATCCAGGGCGGAAGGTGGTACGCGCTTGCAGGCGAGGGCGGCCTCATCATGACCACGTTTCCGAAGGGCGGCGCGGTACAAGCCCAGGGCGGACGCGCGGGTCACACGTATGTGGGCTACCTCAACGAGTGCATGTCAGGCTTCGAGTACCAGGTTGCCTCGCACATGATCTGGGAAGGGCTCGTAGACGAGGGTCTCGCCATCACGCGCACGATCCACGACCGCTACCACCCTCTCAGGCGCAACCCGTTCAACGAGGTGGAATGCTCGAATCACTACTCGCGGGCCATGGCAAGCCACGGAGTGTACCTGGCGGCGTGCGGCTTCGAGTACCACGGGCCGCGCGGCTACCTGGGATTTCACCCCAGATTCTCCCAGGAAGCGTTTCGCGCGGCCTTCGTAGCTGCTGAGGGCTGGGGCACCTTTTCGCAGCAGCGGCTCGGGCCCGTGCAATCGGAGCAAATCGATGTGAAGCACGGTCAGCTTCGGCTCGCGACACTCGGCTTCGAGCTCGCCCCGGGGAGCTTGCCAAGCAGGGTGACCGTTCGGGGGCTCGATACCGTCTTTCGCTTGGATGGAACGCGGCTGCAGGTCGATCTGGCTCCGGTCACCCTGCGTGCAGGCGAGTCGCTGCTCGTGGAGGTCCACTCGTGACCATACGGAGACGACCGAGAGGACCCGCGTCCGGACTCGGCTTGGTGGTGGCGGCGTCTCTTGATCTGCCTGTGCGGCGTGCCTGACCACACCCCGACCGTCGACGATCGCACATCGTGGTCGTGGCCGTGGTCGTCCAACGCCTAGTACAACGGTCCGGAAATTCGATCCGAGTTTCCGGGCCGTTGTGCCCGAATCGACCAAGCAGTCCACGGATAGACTTGAGGCCGTTTGGCATCGTCTCGAATCCGACCACGGGATTCGCCCGCTGCCCGAGGTTGCCAGATGCGGCCGCCGAGCCTACGACTCGTGGGAGTGGGCGGAACGAAGCGCGCGTGCTTCCTTTCGGCCAGACTCCGGAGGAGGGAAGCGATGCGCTCAGGGATGGCCGCTGTTTTTCTTGCGATCCTGCTC